>JANNKS010000047.1:0-13774 GCA_031396425.1 Rhizobacter sp.
AGCGACGTGCAGCTCATCGATGAGACCCGCGCGAAGGTACTGCTGGATGGTGTTGGGGCCGCCGCCAATGCGCACATCCATTCCGTTGGCTGCGTCGCGCGCCCGGTCAAGCGCCTCGTGAATACCGCCCGTGACGAAGTAGAATGTCGTTCCGCCTTCCATCTGGATGGGCGCGCGCGCGTGATGAGTCAAGATGAAAGCCGGAACGTGATAGGGAGGGTTGTCCCCCCACCAGCCTTTCCAGTTCATGTCGGGCCAAGGACCGCGAATCGGTCCGAACATGTTTCTTCCGAGAATCCAGGCGCCAACGTTCTTGAAGCCCCGCGCAGCGAAGTCGTCATCGATCCCTGTTGTGCCACCGTCGGCGCCAAACAAGGTCCGTTGGATCGTGCGTGTCGGGACCAACCACTGGTGCAGATCTGTCCCGCCCACGCCGAGCGGATTCCTGATGTCCTGATTCGGCCCAGCTCCGTATCCGTCAAGCGAGAGGGTAAAGCCCTCAACACGGACGCGTGTCATTTTCATCCCTTCCTTTCGATTGACGCCCAGACACGATGGACTCGTGCGCAAAGGTGGCCCGTCCCGCGGGCGTATTCACGATGCACATTCACGAGGAGACGGACCCTGCAGGAATCCAGCACTGTGGTCGTTGGTCCGAGGTCAGCTGTCATCGCAAAGCAGCATGTGGCTCAGTATGCCAAGGCCACCGCGGCACAGGCTGCCGACACCACTGACGCGGCTGTGCGCACGTGGTTCCAGAACAGCCACTCGCGAACATAGATGGGCCAGTACGCTGCTGCCTCTGCGGACTCGCTGCCCGTACGTGCCAGGCGCTCGTTGCGCGGCACGTTGAAGACCACGGTGACACCGAAAGAGCCAAGCACATAGAAGAGCCCTGCGGCGAGCAGCAGGAATGACTTGGGTTCGCCCCAGGGAAAGAACCCTGCGAGCACGCAGAGACCCGCCAGGACTGCAGTGCCAACGAAGACACCCAGGAACAGCGGGTTGAGAACCACGACGTTGATGCGCTGCATGGCCGCAATGCCCTGAGGCGCGGGCAAGTGGGCCAAAGCCTTCATCACGAAGGCAGAGAAGGCAAAGAAGACACCCCCGACGATGCCGGCCCCGATGCACACGAGAAGCGGGAGAGTCCAGAGCATGGGTGGGCGTCTCGTGTCCGGTCTTTGCCGCCTACCGTTCGAGCCAGGCTGACTGCGGAGGGGAAATTTCGGTTGCCCTTGACACACGCGCCTTTGCGCGTCGCGCGAACGACTCAAGCTCACGAAAGGCGACGATTGGGCGTCCCCGAAACGCGGCGTACTCAACAACATACTCCTGCGTTGACGCATATGGCCCGGCCATGTGCCCAGGACGCTTGGAGTCGGCGAAGAAGTAGCGTGCCCCATCCCGTTCGAAGGACGCGACCCAGTGTCGCCGCAGGACGTTGCCCCGAATCACTGCGGGTTTGAACTCAAGCATGACATAGGTGACCTTGAGGTCGGGCGCCACGGCACGCAGCGTCTCTACGGCAAAGCGCGACAGATCGACACAAACCCCCTTGGGCACGCTGAAGAAGGCTTCTGGTGGGTAGATCGGCGGTCCGGGCTTGTGCGCTCGCTGAGTCTCGGACAGAGCCAGTGCCCTGTCCGGGTCGTACTCGAACCTTGCGCGGATCCAGGCGTTGATCTGTTCCGGCGTGTGCCAGAGCTCAAGGGCTCGGGCGTACGACGCAGGGTCCTGAAGCGCCTGGGCCACAGCAACCCTCGGCTCGGGTGCATCGGAGGTCGGATCTGCACGTTCAAGCGACGCCGACCATGAGGTGAATGTGAGAGAAGCGAGAAGCAGGAGTGCGCTCAGCATGGGGACTTGCATTCCAGACGCCGAACGCTTGAGCTCAGCCGCATGCGCAAGCCGCGGTCCGGCGCACGGCGGGTGGAACGAAGGGTTCGGCGTCATTCTGCCGGCAGCGCTTCGCTATCGTGGCGAGACGGCCAATATGGCCCTCGGGTTGACCCGAGCAATCGCCAGGAGGGTACGCGCTGCGCCACTGGGTGGCCGCGCTTTTCTGCGCACCTCAAAGTGGACTGCCGGTGGCTTGAGGCACTGTCGGAGTTGAGCATTCCGGAGCATTGGCGAAGCAGTTCTTGGGCGGGCGGCGGTCGATCTGGCCACTGTAACCGGACGGACGCGGCGAGCTCGTGCATTGGCGATCTCGCGAAATGAGCTGGGCCGCAACGTCATCTCGACGGCCTGGGACAATGCCGCGCCCATGACAGCGCGTCAATTGTCGGCCCACCAACAAGCTTGCACGACAATTCCAGGCCCAACCCGGACAGGGAAGATTCGTTCTCTTCCCGGCGCACAAGGTTGACCCGCGCACCGCTGCGGATCGACAGACGCTTCGAACGCCGACCGGTCTCACGACAAGGCCACTGATCACGAGGACGCACCCCCATGAACAACCCAGTCACACCACGCTCGGTGCTCATCACCGGCGCGGCGTCCGGCATCGGCGCCGCGACGGCCCGTCGCTTCATCCAGGAGGGCTGGCAGGTCGCGATCAACCACCTCGATGTCAGCCAGCAAGCGGCGGCGACGGCACTCGCCCGCAGCGCAGGGCCGGGACAGCGCTGCATCGCGATCGAGGGCGACGTGACGCGCGATGCCGATTGCGTCCGTCTGGTCGAGGCCACGGTGGCCGCCTTCGGCAGGCTCGACGCGCTGGTGAATGCGGCAGGCATCAGCAAGATGGTGGCGCACACCGACCTGCACGGGCTGTCGTTTGACGACTTCCAGCGCATTTACGCCGTCAACACGATCGGCCCGTTCCAGATGCTGCGCGCCGCCGCGCCGCCCCTGAGGGCGACGGGCAACGCAGCGGTGGTCATCATTTCGTCGCGCGCCGCGCTGTCGGGCAGCGGATCGTCGATCGCGTACGCGGCGTCGAAAGGTGCGCTGAACACCCTGACGCAGTCGATGGCGCGCGTGCTGGCGCCCGAAGTGCGCGTCAATGCGGTGTGTCCGGTGCTCGTCGAAGGCGGCTTCGTCGAGCGCCTGGCACCGGAATCATTCGCCGAACGGCGTGCGCGCCAGATCGCGGTCTCACCCCTCAAACGCATCGGCCACCCCGACGAAGTGGCCGAAACGATTCACTGGCTCATCGCCAGCGCGGCGATGATGACGGGCGCCATCGTCGAGCTCGATTTCGGCATGCACCTGAATTCGGTGTGACGCGCAGCCGCGTCGGTCGGTCGCGGCCCGACCCACCGCCCGACGCCTGACGCCTGATGCCTGACGGGTGCTTCGATCCCGCGCCCGGCGCCGTTTCAACGCCGGAATCTGGCCAGCCACCCGGCCCCGCCGCCACTGCGGCGTGCGTCACCTGAGGCACGCAGGAACAGGAACACCGAAAGACCGCAGCCCGGGCCCAACAACAAGGCGGCGCCCAGGCACCAGGGAAGGCGGCGCCAACCGACTGAACCTGCTTCGACGAGCATGAACGCCACCGCTACCGCCATCGTCGCCCAGATCACGGGATTGGCCAGCACCCCTGCCAGGCCCTGCCCGACCGTGATGACAGCCAGCGAGGTCAATCCGCTCACGACGGCCAGTGCCAGGTACAGCCACGCCTCGAAGGCAAAGCGCTGCGGCACGGGTTGCGCCGTTGGCGTGGAAACCACGGCAGCCTGTTCGGCGCCCTCCTCGGCCGCCGCCTGCCGCCCGGCCTGGGCCGCCAGGCATTCGCGCATGAAGCGGCCGATGCGCAACGTCGCCTCGCGCGCCTCGGGCAGGAAGTCGAAGCCCGCAAACACATGGGGCATGCCGTCCCAGACGAGCAACTGCGCACCCGGGCAACGCTGCGCCACGCGCACCGAGTCGTCGAGCAGCAGTTCGGTGCTGCCCACGATCAACAGCAACGGCGGCATGCCGGCGAAGTCGCCGAACAGCGGCGACACGTGCGGGTGGGTTCGCAGAGCCGCCTGCGGCAGGTACACCGGCACCAGGCCGGGCATCAGGTCGGCGCTGAACATGTCGTCGACGCCGTCGTTGCGCTGCACCGAGTCGCCGCTGAACGTGAAATCGGCCACCGGCGACAGTGCCACCGCGCCCGCCGGCAGCGGCAGGCCCTCGTCGCGCGCACGCAGAAGCAGCGCCAGCGTCAGGTTGCCGCCCGCCGAGTCGCCGGCGACGATGATGCGGTTCGCATCGATGCCCTGGCCGAGCAGCCACCGATAGGCCGCCATGCTGTCGTCCAGCGCCGCAGGGTAGGGATGCTCGGGCGCGAGCCGATAGCTCAGCATCAGACCGCGTGCACGGGCCTCCCGGCAGATGCGTGCCAGCAGCGCGCCGTGGAATCTCGGCGTCTCGGCGATGAAGGCGCCACCGTGCAGGTACAGCACCACCCGGTCACGCCGCGCACGTTTCACGTCGACCCAGAGCGCCGGCGCGGTGCCGGCGGTCACGGGCTCCATCTGCACATCGGGTTCGCGCTGGCCCAGCGCATCCACGCGGGCGGCCATCTCGCGCAGGTGAACCGGGTCCGAGATCAACTTCATCTGCGCGCGCATCAGGCGAAGCGCCGGAAAGAGCAGGGTCCGGCGAATCACATCGGGCACAAGTTTCAAGGTCTTCTCCGGGTCGGTGCGAAGGCGGGGTTGCGGCGAAGGCACGCTCGCGCGCGCCTCATGCGCCGCCCTCCCCGGCACGACCGGCTCAGCCGGCGCTGTCTCCGGGTGGCGGCGCAAGCCGGGTTCGCGGCGGCGAATCGCCCGCTCGAGGGCGATTCGGGCAGGTCGCGCACGACAGCTTATCGCCATCCGGGCCGAGCACGGCGGGGCCGCCGCACGAACCGCGCAGGCAGGGGCGCTTGAACATCACGCCGACCGCCATCGCGGCGAGCGCGACGCCTATCGCCCCGAGTGCGAGCAGGAAGACCGGCAGAAACGTCTCGAGCCTCATGCGCTGCAGCGGGTTCAGGCGACGCCGTCGCCGCCCAGCGCCGCGAAGGCTGCGGTCACCGTTTCCGCGAACGAACCGTCGGGTCGGCGCACCACGAAGTGGGCCGCCAGACCCTGCCTCGCGGCAATTTCGAACCCGCGTTCGGGCCCGAGCACGAACAGCGCGGTCGACCAGGCATCGGCGTGCGTGCAGTTGTCGGCCACCACGCTCACCGAGGCCAGTGCATGGCGCACCGGCTCAGCGCTGTGCGGGTCGATCTCGTGCGAGTAGCGGCGGCCCGCGTGCATGAAGAAGTTGCGGTAGTCACCCGAGGTGGCGAGCGACTTGCCGGCCAGCGGCACGATGCGCAGTGCGCGCTGCGGCATCGCGTCGGGGCGCTCGATCGCGAGCTGCCAAGGCCGGCCCTGCGCATTGTGGCCCTGGGTGCGGATCTCACCGCCCACTTCGACCATGTAGTCGGTGATGTTCAGGCGCTCCAGTGCGAGCGCGGCCCGGTCGACGCCGAAACCCTTCGCGATGCCCGACAGGTTCGCCAGCACCGGAGCGTGGCGCGTCAGCGTGCCGGCACGCGGGTCGAGCGCGAGTGGCGCGTGCCGCTGCAGCCGCTGCAGTGCCTGCACGGCCGACGCCGGCAGCGCCTGCCGGGGCCGCTCGGAGGGCCCGAAGCCCCATTCGTCCACGGCCCGGCCGATCGCGACGTCGAAGGCGCCGCCCGAGGCTGCCCGGACGGCACCCGCCACCTCGAACACCTGCAGCGTCGGCGCGGAGACCGCGAACGGCTCGCCGATGGGCTGCCGGTTCAGCCGCGAGACCTCCGAGTCGGGTTCGTAATGCGACATGCGGGCCACGACGTCGCCGAGCGCCTCGGCGACGTGCTCCTGCGCTGCGTCGAGCGTTGCGCTGCTCAGCCCCGCGGTCGCGATCTTCACCGTGTAGGACGAGCCCATGGCCAGGCCGTGGAAAGTGTGCGCGCCGCGTGCGGCGGGCGTGTGGAGGAGGTTCTGCTCGCCGCAACCCACCGCCAGCAGCGCGAACGAGCCAAGCCCGGCGGCCAGCGCGGTGCGCCGCTCGATCGAGGTTTCAGTGTTCATGGTCTTGCTCCGGGGGAATGATTTCGAGATCCATCAGATTGAAGCACCGCTGGCGCCGGCGGCGCGCACCGCAGCCTCGAAGCGCCCTTGCCCGTGTCGCACGAGTTGGTAGGCCAGGTCGCGCATCGACACCAGGCCGTGCACCTTCGGCCCGTCGATCACCAGCAGGTGGCGGTGGCGCTGCAGGTGCATCAATGCCATCGCGGCCTCCACCGTGGTGCCTGGCGAAACGAAACGCACATCGCGCGTCATCACCAGCGAAAGCGGCGTGCGCACAGCGTCCAGGCCGGCCTTGACGACCCGCACCAGCAGGTCGCGTTCAGTGAAGATGCCAGCCACCAGATCGTCTTCGGTCATCAGCAGGACGGCGCCGATGTCACGCTGCACCATCAGATCGACCGCCTCGCCAACCGATGCCGAGGCGGGCAGCGTGAGCAGCTCGTCGCTGCCGCGGTCCCGCACGACGTCTTCGATCAACAGTTGAGTCATGCCGGGTTCCTTTCGTGTCTTCGTACGCATGCGACGCGTCAGCCGAAATCGTCGAGCAGGATGTTGTCGCGGTCGACACCCAGCGCCAACAGCATCTCGATCACGGCCTGGTTCATGACCCCGGGGCCGCACAGGTAGTACTCGATGTCCTCGGGCGCCGGGTGGTGGTTCAGGTAGCGATCACGCAGCACGTCGTGAATGAAGCCGGTGGGCCCCTTCCACTGGTCTTCCGGCAGCGGCTCCGACAGTGCCAGGTGCCACTCGAAGTTGGGGTTGGCCGCGGCAAGGGCGTCGAACTCGTCGACGTAGAACGCTTCCTTCAAACTGCGCGCGCCGTACCAGAACGTCATCTTGCGCGCGGTCTTCAGGCGCTTCAACTGGTCGAAGATGTGCGAGCGCATCGGCGCCATGCCGGCGCCGCCGCCGACGAAGCACATCTCCTTGTTCGTGTCGCGCGCGAAAAACTCGCCGAACGGGCCCGACACGGTCAGCTCGTCGCCCGGCTTCAGGTTGAAGACGTATGAACTCATGATGCCCGGCGGGATTTCGGTCTTGTAGCCGGGCGGAAAGGCGATGCGGATGGTGAACAGCAACTGGCCTTTTTCGAGCGGGTGGTTGGCCATCGAGTAGGCGCGTTCGATGGGCTCGGTGAGCACCGACTTGAAACGCCAGAGGTCGAACCTGTCCCAGTCTTCGCGGTACGGCGGCTCGATGTCGAAGCTCTTGAAGTCGATCTGGTGCGCTGGGCATTCGAGCTGCATGTAGCCGCCGGCGCGGAACGGCACTTCGTCACCCTCGGGCAGCGCGAGCTTCAGCTCCTTGATGAAAGTGGCGACGTTGCGGTTGGAGATGACCTTGCAGCGCCACTTGCGAACGTCGAAGATCTCGGGCGCGATCTCGATCGCCATGTCGCGCTTGACCTTCACCTGGCACGCCAGCCGGCAGCCGCGCTTCGCTTCGCCGCGATTGATGTAACCGGTCTCGGTGGGCAGCAACGTGCCGCCGCCCGACTTGACGACCACCTCGCACACGCCGCAGGCGCCCTTGCCGCCGCAGGCCGACGGGACGAAGATCTT
This sequence comes from Rhizobacter sp., assembly GCA_031396425.1. Taxonomy (GTDB): domain Bacteria; phylum Pseudomonadota; class Gammaproteobacteria; order Burkholderiales; family Burkholderiaceae_C; genus JAEMQF01. The sequence goes on from JANNKS010000047.1 coordinate 7,616, forward strand.
GTGGTTGGCCAGCGTGCCGAGCAGCGTGTCGCCGGCGGCCACCTTCAGGGCCCTGGCCGGGTCGTCGTTGATCGAGATCGTCACCTCGCCCGACTGCACCAGCCGGCGCCGCGCACCGAGCAGCAGCGCGACGAGCGCGAGCACGACCAGCGTGAACATCATGACGCCGCTGAGGACTTCGATCATCGGCTCGCCCTCAAAGCTGGATGCCCGAGAACACCATGAACGCGATCGACATCAGGCCGGCCGTCACGAAGGTGATGCCCAGGCCGCGCAGGCCGGCCGGCACGTCGGAGTAGTTCAGTTTCTCGCGGATCGCCGCGATGGCCACGATCGCGATCATGAAGCCCAGGCCCGAGCCGAAGCCGAAAACCGTGCTCTCGGCGAGCGTGTAGTTGCGCTCCTGCATGAAGAGAGACCCCCCGAGGATCACGCAGTTCACCGCGATCAGCGGCAGGAACACGCCCAGCGTGGTGTACAGGCCGGGCAGGAAGCGGTCGACCGCCATTTCCACCACTTGCGTGGCGGCTGCAATGGTGCCAATGAACAGGATGAACGCGAGGAACGTGAGGTCGACCTGGGCCAGCGCCGGCCAGACCCCGCCGAGCGCGCCCACGGCGAGCAGGTAGCGAAGGATCAGGTTGTTCAGCGGTACCGTCAGCGTCTGCACGAACACCACCGCCGCACCCAGCCCGATGGCGGTCTCGACCTTCTTCGAGCAGGCCAGGAACGAGCACATGCCCAGGAAGAAGGCCAGCGCCATGTTTTCCAGGAAAATGGACCGGATGGCGAGGTCGACGTAGTGCTGCATGCTCAGCTCACTCCTGTTCCTGCAGCTCGGGCTTCCAGGTGCGAAGGGCCCAGATGATCAGCGCGATCAGGAACAGGCCCGAAGGCGCCAGCAGCATCAGGCCGTTCGGTTCGTACCAACCGCCGTCCTTGGTCAGGCGCAGCACCTCGACGCCGAACAGCGTGCCGGCGCCGGTCAGTTCGCGCACGAAACCCACCATCAGCAGGATGAGGGCGTAGCCCAGGCCGTTGCCGATGCCGTCGAGGAACGAGATCCAGGGCGGGTTCTGCATCGCGAAGCCCTCGGCGCGCCCCATCACGATGCAGTTGGTGATGATCAGGCCGACGAAGACCGACAACTCCAGCGACAGCTCGTAAAGGTAGGCCTTGAGCACCTGGTCAACCACGATCACGAGCGAGGCGATGATCGCCAGCTGCACGATGATGCGGATGCTGTTCGGCGTGTGGTTGCGCACCAGGCTGACGGCGAGGTTCGCAAACGCGGTGACGAGCGTCACGCCGAGGCCCATCACCACCGCCTTGTCCATGCGCGTGGTCACGGCGAGCGCCGAACAGATGCCCAACACCTGCACCGCGATCGGATTGACGCTGACGACCGGGCCGAGCAGGGCGGCCCGCTCCTTCTTGCCGAACAGTGCGGCGGGGGTGCTCATGGCGCAGGCTGCGTGCTTCGCACGTCCGAGTTTGCGCCGGTCGGGCGGTGGTGCAGGCTCACGAGGCGCCTCCACCGCGAAGCGTTTTCAGGAACGGGCCGTAGCCGTCGTCGGCAAGCCAGTAGCGCACGACCCGCGTGATGCCGTTGCTGGTGATGGTGGCGCCCGACAGGCCGTCGACCTGGTGCGGCGCCTTGTCGGGCGGGCCGGCCTGGCCCTTGATGACGGCCAGCTGCGGCGTCCAGTTCGCGTCATAGGCCTTGCGCCCGACCCACAGCGCCTGCCACTTCGGGTTCGCGATCTCGCCGCCCAGTCCCGGCGTTTCTTTCTGTTCGTAGAAGGTCAGGCCGCGCACGGTATTGGCATCGCGGTGCATCGCCAGGAACCCATACACCGTTCCCCACATGCCCATGCCTTCGACCGGCAGCACCAGTTGCTCGACCTGGCCATCCGGCCCGAGCACCTGGTAGACCGTGCCACGCAGCGGCAGGCGCGCCACCTGGGCATCGTTGGCCGGCGCGGCGCGCGACATCGCCGGGTCGTTGCGCGCCTTGCGCTGGTCGTAGCTTCGGGCGTCGAACTGGTCTTCGGGCACGAGACGGCCGGACTTCAGCTCGACGACGCGCACCCGGATGCGGCGCTCGAAGATGGCCAGCATTTCATCCCGCGACGCCGACTCGCCGGGCCGCAGCAGGCCGGCCACGAGCAGCACGTTCTTCTGCTTGTACAGCAGCGCGTTCGCTCCCTGCCGGTCGCGCAGCGCGACTGCCGCAGTGGCCACCAGCAGCGCACAGACGATGCTCACCGCAGCGGCGAACAGCACCGTGTAGCGGGTCGAATCAAGTCTGGGCACGGCGTTTGCTCCTTCGGCGCAGGTTGGCCTGCACGAGAAGATAGTCGATGAACGGTGCGACCACGTTCATGAACAGGATCACCAGCATCGCCGATTCCGGATAGGCCGGGTTGACGACGCGCACCAGCACGATCAGCGCCCCGATCATCAGGCCGTAGATCCAGCGCCCGGTGTCGGAAAACGGCGACGTCACCGGGTCGGTGGCCATGAACACGGTGGCGAAGGCCCAGCCGCCGGCCACCATGTGCCACCAGAACGGCACAGCGAAATAGGGGTTGGTGGCCGAGCCGATGGCGTTGAGCAGCCCGGCCATGCCGATCGTGCCCAGCGCCACGCCGGCCATCGTGCGCCACGAGCCGATGCCAGTGGCGATCAGGATCACGGCGCCGATCAGGCACGCCAGCGCCGAAGTCTCGCCCATCGAGCCGGGCTCCAGGCCGATGAACGCATTCCACAACGAAAACGGTTGCTCGGCGAAGGGTGTGGTCATCTCGCGCATCTGCGCCAGCAGCGTTGCGCCCGAGAACCCGTCGTGCGCTGCCGCGGTGGGCACGGCGGTCCAGACCTTGTCGCCCGACATCGAGGCCGGGTACGCGAAGAACAGGAACGCCCGCGCTGCCAGCGCCGGATTGATGAAGTTCATGCCGGTGCCGCCGAACACCTCCTTGCCGAACACGACCCCGAAGCTGATGGCCAGCGCGGCCTGCCACAACGGCGTCTCGGGCGGACAGATCAGCGGGAACAGCAGGCCGGTGACGAAGAAGCCTTCGTTGACTTCCATCTTGCGCACCACCGCAAAGCCTACCTCCCAGCCGATGCCGACCACCATCGTCACCGCGTACAGCGGCACGAAGTAAAGCGCGCCGTGGATCAGATTGGCGGCCAGGCTGGCAGGCGAGTAGCCCACCCCCAGCAGCGCGATCACGTCGTGGCGCCAGCCCGTCAGCAGGGCCGCCTTGGCGGGGTCGAGCGCAAGGTTGGCCTGCAAGCCGGTGTTGAACATCGCCATGAAGACGCAAGGCAGGCAGGCGATGACGACCAGGATCATCATGCGCTTCAGGTCGAGCGCATCGCGCACGTGCGCCCCACCCTGGGTCACGCTGCCCGGGGCGTAGAAGAAGGTGTCGGCGGCCTCGTACAGCGGAAAGAAGCGCGCCAGCCTGCCGCCCGGTTGGAACGGCTTGCCAACCTGGTCGAGCAGAACGCGCAGCATCTTCATGCCATGCCCCCACGGCAGTGCGAGTGGCTGGGAAACGCCCGGCACGCGCTCATCACGCGGCCTCTTTCTCGATGCGCGCGAGCGCCTCGCGCAGCAGCGGCCCGTACTCGGCCTTGCCCGGACAGACGAAGGTGCACAACGCCAGGTCTTCCTCGTCGAGCTCCAGGCAGCCGAGCGCCTCGGCACGTTCGTCGTTCTTCATCAGCAGCGCGCGCAACAGGAAGGTGGGCATCAGGTCGAGCGGCATGACCCGCTCGAACGAGCCGATCGGCACCATCGCCCGGCTGCCGCCGTTCGTGGTGGTCGTCAACGCGAGCTTCGCGCCGCGCCGCCACGCGCCGAGCACCACGCCCCAGACCGAGAACTTGCCGGCGCCCGGCGCGATCCAGCCGAACAGTTCGCGCTCGCCGGCTTCGGCCAGCACCGAGACCTGCTGGTGGTAGCGGCCGAGGTAACCCTGCACCTCGCCCGCCGCGGTGCGACCGTCGAGCACCGAGCCCGAGACGACGCGCAGCCGGCCCGGCGCGATCTCGCCGCCCACCAGTTCGTCGGTGGCCGCGCCCAGGCGTGTGCGCAGCAGGCGCGGCCGCAGCACGCCCGGGCCGGCGAGCGAGATCACCCGTTCGACCTCGAGCCGGCCGGTTCCGAGCAAACGCCCGATCGCGACGACATCCTGGTAGCCGACGTGCCAGACGGTGCGCTCCAGATCGACCGGGCTGAGGAAATGGATGTGCGTGCCGGCGTTGCCCGCCGGGTGCGGCCCGTCGAAGACTTCCAGCCTGACGTTCGGCAGTTCGGGCACGGTGACACCCGAGCCCCGCGCCACGCAGACGAAGGTCGTGCCCTGGGTGAGCCCGGCCAGGCCGGCGACGCCGGCGTGGAACTCTTCCATGCGCCCGGCCAGCACCACGTCGACCGACGGCGCCTGCGGACGGGTGTCGATGGCCGTGATGAACAGCGCGCGAGGCGACGCGGCGGCGTCGGGCACCCGCGAAAACGGGCGCGTGCGCAACGCGCACCACAGCCCCGACTCGAGCAACAGTGCCCGCACGTCGTCGGCAGAGAGCTGCTCCGGGTTGGACCCGGTGTAGCTGACGAACGGCGCTTGCGCGTCAGCCGCATCGTCATCTTCAACCTCGATCACGAGCGCCTCGAAGGCGCGCCTGTCGCCGCGATGCAGCGCCCTCACGACCCCGGCCGCCGCGGCGGTATGGCGCACGCCGGGCCGGGCCTTGTCGCCGAACAGCAACTGCCCGCGCAGCACGCGCTCGCCCGGCTGCACATGGAAGGTCGGCTTGAGCCCGACCTGGTCGGCCCCCAGCACGCCGATGCGGCTGACCCTGGCGGCCTGGTGAATCACCTGCTCGGGGTCGCCGGCCAGCGGCAGGTCGAGGCCGCGCTTGAGCTGATGCGCGCTGCTAGACATCTTCAGGCACCATCTCGATCGCGCCGCACGGGCATTCGGCGACGCAGATGCCGCAGCCCTTGCAGTAGTCGAGATTGAATTCGAAGCGTTTGCCCGGGCCGAGCTTGATGACGGCGTTGTCGGGGCACACGCCATAGCAGTTGTCGCACTCGAAGCAGTTGCCGCAGCTCAGGCAGCGGCGCGCCTCGAACAGCGCGTTGTCGGCGCTCAGCCCGCCCTGCACTTCGTCGAAGCTGCTGGTGCGGCGCGCCAGGTCGAGTTGCGGGCGCACCGTCTTCGGCGCGTCGCTGTAGTACCAGGGGTTGAGCCGTTCGAAGGTGGCCGGCGCATGCTTGGGCCCGGCCTCGAGGCGCACGCCGCGCAGCCAGGCGTCGATGTGGCGCGCCGCCTTCTTGCCATGACCCACGGCCACCGTCACGTTGCGCTCGGCGGGCACCATGTCGCCCCCCGCGAACAGGCCGGGGTGCCCGGTCATCATCGTCGCCGGGTCGACCTGCACCACGCCGTCCTTCATCTCCAGCCCCGGGATGCCGTCGAGCAGCGACAGGTCCACGTCCTGCCCGAGTGCCAGCACCAGCGAATCGGCCTGCAGCGTCTCGAACTCGCCGGTGGGCTGCGGAAAGCCTTTGGCGTCGAGCACCATCTTCTCGATCTGCAGGCTGCCCGCGTCGGCCTGCTTGATGGTCGACAGCCACTTGACCATCACCCCTTCCTGCAATGCCTCTTCGACCTCGAAGTCGTGTGCGGGCATCTGACCGCGGGTGCGCCGGTAGACGATGATGGCCTCGGTGGCGCCGAGGCGTTTCGCGGTGCGTGCGACGTCGATCGCGGTGTTGCCGCCGCCGTAGACCACGACGCGCCTGCCGAGCATCGGCTGCTCTTCACCCTCCATCGAACGCAGCACCGCCACCGCATCGAGGATGTGCGAGGAATCCTTCGCCGGGATGAAGGCGCGCTTGGCGATGTGCGCGCCGACGGCGAGAAACGCCGCGTCGTAGCCGCCGTCGACCATGGTCTGGGCGATGTCGTCGACCTTCGCGCCCAGCCGCACCGTCACACCCATGTCGGCGATGCGCTGCATCTCGGCGTCGAGCACATCGCGCGGCAGGCGGTACTTCGGAATGCCGAAGCGCATCATGCCGCCCATCAAGGGCCCAGCCTCCATGACCGTCACGGCGTGGCCGAGTCGGCGCAGGTG
>JANNKS010000050.1:0-5202 GCA_031396425.1 Rhizobacter sp.
GCCACCGGCACGGCGATCAGCACGATGTCGGAGCCCGACACCGCCAGCAACGCCGATTCGGCTGCGACGTCGATGACACCGAGCTTCTTGGCCTTCTCGGTGGTGCTGGGCGACTTGCTGTAGCCGATCACCCGGTTCACCAGGCCGGCGCGCTTGAGGGCGAGCGCAAACGAGCCGCCCATCAGGCCGCAACCGATCACACCGAGTTGATTGAACATGTGCGGGCCCGCGGCTGCGTCAGTGAACGTCGATCGGATAGGTGCCGAGCAACTTGAAGAACGCGCAGACGTCGCGCAGCTCATTCAAAGCGGCCGACACTTCGGGCTGGTCGGGGTGGCCCTGCAAGTCGATGTAGAAGTAGTACTCCCACTGGCCCGAGCGCGCCGGGCGCGATTCGAACCGCGTCATCGACACGCCGTGCTGCTTGAGCGGCACCAGCATGTCGTGCACGGCGCCCGGCCGGTTCGTCACCGACACCACCAGGCTGGTGCAGTCGTGCCCCGACGGCCCGGGGCGCGGTTGGCGCTCCGGGTGGGCGAGCACCGCGAAGCGGGTGCGGTTGTGGGCCTCGTCCTGGATCGCCGGCGCCACCACATGCAATCCGAATTCGCTGCCGGCACGAACGCCGGCGATCGCGGCCAACGCGGCGTCCTGGCTCGCCAGGCGCGCGCCTTCGGCGTTGCTCGACACCGGGCGGCGCTCGGCCTGCGGCAGGTGTGCGGACAACCAGGCATGGCACTGCGCCAATGCCTGCGGGTGGGCACACACCGCGGTGATGTCGGCGAGCGAGTTTTCGCGCCGCAGCAGGTTGTGCCGCACCATCAGGCTGGTCTCGCCGATGATGAACAGCGGTGTGGTCAGGAACAGATCCAGCGAGCGCGTCACCACGCCTTCCGTCGAGTTCTCGACCGGCACGACACCGAAGTCGGCCGAGCCGGTGACGGTGCAGTGCAGCACCTCGTCGAAGTTGGCGCACGGCAGTTTCACGATCGACGAGCCGAAGAAGCCCAGCGCCGCCTCTTCGCTGAACGTTCCCGCCGGGCCCAGAAACGCCACCCGCGTCGGGGTTTCGAGGGCGCGGCAGGCGCTCATGATTTCGCGCCAGATCGGTGCGACGCTTTCGGCTCTTAGAGGTCCCCCATTGGCGCGCTTGAGCATGTCGATCACCTGCGCCTCGCGTTCGGGGCGAAACGCCACCGAACCTTCCTGGCGCTTGATCTCGCCCACGTGCTGGGCCAGCGTGGCGCGCTGATTCAACAGGCTGAGCAACTGGCTGTCGATGCGGTCGATCTGCAGGCGCAATGCCGGCAAATCTGGCGTGGAGGCGATTGAGGGTTCAGCCATGGCGGGGCCGAATTCTCGCATGGCAAACCGGCCGGGCCGCGTCGTTCAGGGGCGTGACGCGGCGCTCGCCGCCGCAGCCGGCACACGCTGCCCCGCGCCGGCCTTGGGCGCGGAAGCGCCGCTCGAAGCGGCTTTCGTCAGCAGTTGGCGGATGTCCTGGTTCAGGGCCTGCAGCTTGGGCTCGATGGCCGGTCCGGCATCGGCCAGCAACTTGCGCACGAAATCGTTCTGCATGTCCTGCGCGACCTGCGAGTATTTCTTGTTCAGCGGTGAATCCAGCCAGGCGATGAGCTGGCGCAACTCGTCTTCGCTGAACTTCTCTTCCATCGTGGTGCCCAGCGTGGCTGGTGCGAGGGCCATGGCGCGGTCACGGAGGATGGGCGCGGCTTCGTCGATGTACTTGCGCACCCGCGCCTCGACGTCCTTGCCCAGGGCCGCACGTCGGTCTTCGGCGATCTGGGTGCGCGCGATCTGGCCGGCCTCCTGGGTGATCTGCACCGCCGGCCGCTCGACCAGGCTTCGCGTCATCGCTTCGATGCCGGCGCGCTGCATTTGCAGCAGCTTGGCGACCAGTTCCTTCTTGGCCGCAGGGGTTTGTGCCGGTGCCGGTGCCTGCGCCTGAGCTTGCGACCCCGCCGCGCTGAGCAGAAGCGCCAGCACGGCGAGAACGCGGATCAAGCGTTCTCTCCGGACGGCGCGTCGTCGGCGCCGTCGCCAGCTTCACCAGGCTCACCAGGCTCACCAGGCTCACCAGGTTCGGCCGAATCGCCGTTCGCGTCGTTCTCGACGATGCGCTGCAGGCCGCTGAGCTTGCTGCCGTCGTCGAGCGCGATCAGCGTCACGCCTTGCGTGGCGCGGCCCAGTTCGCGAATCTCGGACACCCGGGTGCGCACCAGAACGCCGCGGTCGGTGATCAGCATGATTTCGTCGTCGGCGCGCACCAGCGTCGCCGCGACGACCTTGCCGTTGCGGCTGGTCTGCTGGATTGCGATCATGCCCTTGGTGCCGCGCCCGTGGCGGGTGTATTCGACGATGCTGGTGCGTTTGCCGTAGCCGTTTTCGGTGGCCGTGAGCACACTTTGGGTTTCGTCTTCGGCGACCAGCATGGCGATCACGCTTTGCCCGAGGTCGAGCATCATGCCGCGCACGCCGCGCGCCTGGCGGCCCATGCCGCGCACGTCGTCTTCAGCAAACCGCACTGCCTTGCCGCCATCGCTGAACAGCATCACGTCGTGATGGCCGTCGGTGAGCGCAGCGCCGATCAGGAAGTCGCCTTCGTCGAGGTCCACCGCGATGATGCCGGCCTTGCGCGGGTTGCTGAACTCGTCCAGGCCGGTTTTCTTCACCGTGCCTTGCGCGGTGGCCATGAAGACGAATTGCTCGGCCGGGAAGCTGCGCGCCTCGCCGGTGAGCGGCAGCACCACGTTGACCTTCTCGCCCGGCTGCAGCGGGAACATGTTGACGATCGGGCGGCCGCGCGAGTTGCGCGACCCCTGCGGCACTTCCCAGACCTTGAGCCAGTAGACCCGGCCACGATTCGTGAAGCACAGAATGAAGTCGTGCGTGTTGGCGATGAACAGCTGGTCGATCCAGTCATCGTCCTTCGTCTGCGTCGCCTGTTTTCCGCGCCCGCCGCGCCGCTGCGCACGGTATTCCGACAGCGCCTGGCTCTTGATGTAGCCGGTGTGCGACAGAGTCACCACCATGTCGGTGGGCGTGATCAGGTCTTCGGTTCCGAGGTCCTGGGCGTTGTGCTCGATCACGCTGCGCCGCGCGCCGATCTTGGTCTGGCCAAACTCGAGCTTGATCGCGCTGAGCTCGTCGCTGATGATCGTCGTGACCCGTGACGGGGTGTTCAGGATGTCGATCAGGTCGGCGATCTGCGTCATCACTTCCTTGTACTCGCCGATGATCTTGTCCTGCTCCAGGCCGGTCAGGCGCTGCAGGCGCATCTGCAGGATTTCGCTGGCCTGGTCATCCGACAGGCGGTACAGGCCGTCGGATTGCAGGCCGAAGCTGGCCGGCAGACCCGCCGGGCGGAACGCGGCGCTCCCGCCGGGGGTCTGGCCTTCGGCGCGCGAGAGCATCTCGCGCACCATCGCCGAGTCCCAGCTCTTGGCCATCAGGGCCGACTTCGCGATCGGCGGCGTCGGCGAGCCCTTGATCGTCGCGATGAACTCGTCGATGTTTGCCAGTGCCACCGCCAGCCCTTCGAGCACGTGGCCGCGTTCGCGCGCCTTGCGCAGCTCGAACACGGTGCGGCGCGTCACGACTTCGCGGCGGTGCTCGAGGAAGATCGAGATCAGGTCGCGCAGCGAACACAGCTTGGGCTGGCCGTCGATCAGCGCCACCATGTTCATGCCGAAGGTGTCTTGCAGCTGGGTCTGCTTGTACAGGTTGTTCAGCACGACCTCGGGCACTTCGCCGCGCTTGAGTTCGATCACGACGCGCATGCCCGACTTGTCGGACTCGTCCTGAATATGGCTGATGCCGTCGATCTTCTTCTCGTGCACCAGCTCGGCAATGCGTTCGAGCAGGTTCTTCTTGTTGACCTGGTACGGAATCTCGTCAACGATGATCGATTGACGCTGGCCCTTGTCGATGTCTTCGAAATGGCATTTGGCGCGCATCACGATCTTGCCGCGCCCGGTGCGGTAGCCGTCGCGCACGCCGGACAGGCCATAGATGATGCCGGCGGTCGGGAAGTCGGGCGCAGGCACGATTTCCATCAGTTCGTCCACCGTCGCCTGCGGGTTCTTCAGCAGGTGGTGGCAGGCGTCGATCACTTCGTTCAGGTTGTGCGGCGGGATGTTGGTGGCCATGCCCACCGCGATGCCGCCCGCGCCGTTGACCAGCAGGTTGGGCAGCCTCGTGGGCATCACGAGCGGCTCTTTTTCGCTGCCGTCGTAGTTCGGGCCGAAGTCGACCGTTTCCTTGTCCAGGTCGGCCAGCATTTCGTGGGCGATCTTGGCGAGGCGAATTTCGGTATAGCGCATCGCCGCCGCGTTGTCGCCGTCGACCGAGCCGAAATTGCCCTGCCCGTCGACCAGCATGTGGCGCAGCGAGAAGTCTTGCGCCATGCGCACGATGGTGTCGTAGACCGACTGGTCGCCGTGCGGGTGGTACTTGCCGATCACGTCGCCGACGATGCGCGCGCTTTTCTTGTAGGGCCGGTTCCAGTCGTTGTTCAATTCGTGCATCGCGAACAGAACCCGGCGGTGCACCGGCTTGAGCCCGTCGCGCGCGTCGGGCAGGGCGCGGCCGACGATCACGCTCATCGCATAGTCGAGGTAGGAGCGCCGCATCTCCTCTTCGAGGCTGATGGGCAGGGTTTCCTTGGCGAATTGAGTCATGCGGGGGGCGTGTTCGGGAAGCGGGGGCCGCGCTGTACGGGCAGGTCGAACCGGCACGGCGTTCGACGAAGCGCAATTCTAAGTGGCGGGAGTTGTCGTGCCAGAGCAACAAGAAAGCGCCAGCAGTTAACGCCGCGGGTCAAAATGAGGTCCGCCGTAGGCCCTATGGCACAATCCGCCGTCGGTGGTGAAAACCCGCATTGCGGGGGTTGACCAGCATGATGTTCCGATACCAATTCAGACCTTTAGCAGCAAAAACTGCGCTATCCCTCGAGAGGAGAACCATGAAAAAACTGAACCAGGTGGCATCGCTCTTTGCATCCGCTGCGCTCGCTGCTTCCGTGTCTGGCGCATTCGCCCAGTCATCGGGTACGAACCAGTGGGTCAACGCCACGGGCATTCCCTGGAAGAACGGCACCAACGAACTCTGTTGGCGTAACGGCGCTTGGACGCCTGCAACCGCCAATGCCGCGTGTGACGGGGCCCTGAAGCCGCCGCCCCCGCC
>JANNKS010000088.1:0-11094 GCA_031396425.1 Rhizobacter sp.
CGTTGAAGGTGAAGCTGAAGACCGTCGAGCCGATCAGGATGAACAGCACGAAGCACGACAGGCGCGCCGTGTTGTCCAGGGCCTGGATCAGCAGTTTCTTCTGCAGCCGGCCGCGCCCGACGGCCATGATGAGTGCCCCTAGCGCGCCCATCGCGCCGCCTTCGGTGGGCGTGGCGATGCCCAGGAAGATCGTGCCCAGCACCAGGAAGATCAGCACCAGCGGCGGGATCAGCACAAACGTCACTTGCTCGGTCAGGCGAGACAACAAACCGATCTTGAGGAACTTGTTGATCAGCGCGAGCGCCAGAGCCAGCACCGACGCCACCGTCATCGACATGATGAAGATCTCGTCGCCCGGCGCGGGCAGCTGGCGGTCGATCAGGGGGTTGATGACGGCCTGGTGCACGCGTGACCACGCATAACCTGCCACCGAACACAGCGCCATCAATGCCAGCAACGAAACATGGCCGCTCGCGCCATTCGATTCCCGATAGATGCGCGCCTCGGGCGGCAGTGCCGGCACCCAGTTCGGCTTGACGATGGACACCAGCACGATGAAGATCAGGTACAAGCCTACCAGCAACAGGCCCGGCAACAGTGCACCGGCGTACATGTCACCCACCGAGCGGCCGAGCTGGTCGGCCAGCACGATCAGCACCAGCGACGGCGGTATCGCCTGCGCCAGGGTTCCCGACGCCGTGATGGTGCCGGTGGCAATGGTGCGGTTGTACCCGTAGCGCAGCATGATGGGCAACGAGATCAGGCCCATCGAGATCACCGCCGCAGCAACCACGCCGGTGGTCGCCGCGAGCAGCGCACCGACCAGGATCACCGCGATCGCCAGGCCACCGCGCACCGGGCCGAACACCTGGCCCACCGTTTCGAGCAGGTCTTCGGCCATGCCCGAGCGTTCCAGGATGATGCCCATGAACGTGAAAAACGGAATGGCCAGCAGCGTGTCGTTCTGCATGATGCCGAACACGCGCAGCGGCAAGGCCTGGAACAGGTTGCTGTTGAACATGCCGGCTTCCATGCCGATGAAGCCGAACAGCAGGCCGGTCGCGGCCAGGCCGAAGGCGACCGGAATGCCGGAGAGCAGGAACACGAACAACCCCGCGAACATCAGCGGGACGAAGTTCTGGGCGAGGAACGCGGCCATTCAGCGCCCCTTGTCCGGTGTGGTGGCGGCCTGGCGTGCCTTCAAGGCGGCCGCCAACTCGTGCTGTTCGGCCTCGGCCGCCAGCTCTTCTGCAAGCAGCTCTTCGTCGGACTTGCCGTGTTCCAGCGTCATCGGTTCTGCAATCAAGCCGCGCAGATAGGCGATGCGCTTGATCAGCTCCGACACAGCCTGCAGCAACAGGATCAGGAAGCCCAGCGGCAAGAGCGCCATCACCGGCCAGCGGATCAAGCCACCGGCATTCTGCGACATCTCACCCGTCTGCCAGGTGTTGTAGAACAGCGGCCAACTCAGGTTGATGAGAATCAGGCACAGCGGGATCAGGAAAACGACGATGCCCAGCGCGTCGATGATCGTGTTGGTGCGCTTGGACAGCTTGGACGAGACGAAATCGATGCGCACGTGCACGTTGCGCAGGAACGCATAACCTGCGCCGAGCATGAAGACGGCGGCGAACAGGTACCACTGGATTTCCAGGTACGCGTTCGAGCTGACGTTGAACGCCTTGCGAATGATCGCGTTGCCGGCGCTGATGAGCACCGACGCCAGCACCAGCCAGCGGATGAACCTGCCGACCTGGTTGTTGAAACCATCGACGACGTCCGAGAATTTCAATAGTGCGCCCAAGCAAGTCCTCCATTGTTGGTTGACCCGATGAGACTACAGAATGACGGCGCTGTGCAACCGGAGATACGCTAGCTGGCGGCGCTAGTGGCGCGCGCACGCGACACTGGCGCCGCATCGCGAACGCGCTTCGCCTCAGAGTGCGCCGGCGGCCTGGAACAGCCGGCCCGAGCGCGCGCCCGAGCGGCAGAACGCCAGGATGGGCTTGGGCAGGGTGCTCATCAACTGCGCGAACCGGGCGATTTCTTCTGGCGACTGGTAGCCGCCTTGCACCGGCAGGAACACGTACTCAAGACCCGCTGCTTGGGCCGCCGCCTGTATCGCGGCGTGGGTCGGCTGCGCGGGGCCGGCTTCGAAGTCGGGCCGGTTGTTGATGACGCTCTTGAAGCCGACCTGTGCGGCCCAGGCCATCGCGGCAGGGTCGAGCTGGCCGGCGACGCACACGTCGGGGCTGAGTTGTTGAATCGCGGGAGTGTTCATGCGACGGGCCTCAAGACAGATGCTGGATGAGTGAGAAGGCGGCTCGCGCTTGCAATTCAGCGGCTCAGCGCCTTCTTGACAGCGGCCGAAACCAAGGCCATGTCGGCCTTGCCTGCCAACCTGGCTTTTACCGCTGCCATCACTTTGCCCATGTCGGCGGCGCCGGCCGGACGCCCCAATTCGGTGCCCATGGCGCTCACGACGGCGGCCACTTCGGCGTCGATCTGCGCCGCGTCCAACCGTTGCGGCAGGTAGCCCTCGAGCACGTGCAGTTCGGCAGTTTCCTTGTCGACCAGGTCGGTGCGGCCCGCCGCGCCGAATTGCGAGATCGAATCCTTGCGCTGCTTGATCAGCTTGTCGACGATCGCGATCACGTCGGCGTCGCTCAGCACGATGCGCTCGTCGACCTCGCGTTGCTTGCAAGCGGCAAGCAGGCCGCGAATCGTCAGCAGGCGCGGTGCGTCTTTGGCGCGCATCGCTGTCTTCATGTCTTCCGTGATCTGGTCTTTCAGGCTCATGGTCGGTTCCAGCAAATGGTGGTGCCTTGAAAATCGGGCCTCACAAACGACAAAGCCCGCAGGGTGCGGGCTCGCAGGGCGGTGGCGCCAGGGCGCTCGACCTCAGAACATCTTCTTGGGCAACTGCATGCTGCGAACGCGCTTGAAATGGCGCTTCACCGCAGCCGCCTTCTTGCGCTTGCGCTCTGCGGTGGGCTTTTCATAGAACTCACGGGCACGCAGATCGGTCAACAGGCCGAGCTTTTCGATGGTGCGCTTGAAACGCCGAAGGGCAACGTCGAACGGCTCGTTTTCTTTGACGCGAATCGTAGTCATGTAGTTACAGGGTCCAGCTTTGTTTAAAACACAGGATTATATGCTGGCCGGGAAGCGGGGCGCAAATCCACCTCGTTGGCCACCGGGCAAGCCGGTAAGAGGAGCGGGCCGGTTCGGGGGGCTCCTCATTCAGGCACTCTGGCGCAAGACGTTGCGCAGCGGCTTGCCCGCCGCATCGCGGTAGATGTCGAAGTCGGCGTCGATCGTCAACACCTGCCGGGTACGCAAGCGCGCCGCTGCTTCTGCGATCGACGCGTCGGCGAGGTCCAGCGGCAGGTCGGAAAAACGTTCACTGATGGCCAGAAGCTGGGCCAGGGAATGCGGCGCAGGTTCGTCCACGGTAACGCCCCCGCGCAATACCCAACGCAGAAAGTCCAGTGCCGCCGGGTTGCCAATGCGACGTGACATCAGCGCACAGACCTCGGTCAGCACCGGCCAGGTCGTCACCAGTTGGGCCGCTTCGTTCTGGCGCAACCAGGTCAGCACCTTGCCATGCCACTTGTCGTTGGCGTTGAAGAGTGCGAGCAGCGGGCCGCAGTCGACCAGTACCTTGCCGGTTGCGGATGAAGCAGCCTTGGCTGCGGTTCGGGGGGCGGTTCCAGTTCTCGCCACTGTCTCAGGCGCGGCGCGGCTTTGCGGACCGATGGCTGTGCTTGTCGGCCCACACGTCCGCCGCAGCGTGTTTGCGCGTGCTGGCCAGGTCGGCCGGACCGTGGTGCTTGCCGAACAATCCTTCGCCGGCGGCATAGGCTGAAAGACGCGCGGGCGGTTCGACGCTGAGGTAGGCCTGCAGCGCCTCGCGGATCAACTCGCTGGCCGGGCGACCGAGTGCCGCACTGCGCTGGCGAAGGTTTTGCTCCATCGTCGCTGCGAGTTTCACGGTCATCGTCATGGCAAGGTTTCCAAAAGGCTGGCTAGCGTAATACCTGCATTATTACCGCTTCTCGTTGCGACTTCGACGGCCCCGTCCTCCTCAAGGGTGACCGTGCTCATGCATTTCGTGCGGCACGCCACAGGGTTTGTCCATGCCGCCTGCCGCCAGCCAGGCCCGGGTGGTCAGCTGGGCCCGGTCGATCAGCGTGCCGCACGCCGAATAGTCGTACGGGGACGAATCCACCGGGCACAGCGGCGGCACCACGTGCAGCGCCACGTCGGTCTGAAAGCGCTCGATGTCGGTGACGAGCTGGCGCATCACCAGCAGCGACAGCGCGTGCAGCGCCCGGCCGATCGCGCTTGTCGGCTGGCCCTTGAGCGCGCACGCGAAGCCGGTGGGCAGCACGACGATGCGTTTTGCGCCGAGCCTGATCGCGCTCGAAATCGGCGTGTTGTTCGCCACCCCGCCGTCGATCAGGTGGCGCCCGTTGATCACGACCGATGGAAACACGCCGGGAATGGCGGTGCTCGCCAGCACGGCCTCGACGGTCGGCCCGGTTGAGATCAGCACCTCCTGGCCGAGCACCATGTCGGTGGCGACCACGTGCATCGGAATCGGTGCCTGCTCGAGCAGGGCGTAAGGCAGGTGCTTTTCGAGCAGGCGGCGCAGGCCCGACGGGTCGACGAGGTAGTCGCGCCGCATCGCAATTCGGAACAGGTCGCTCAGGCGCATCGGCATCACGTGGCGGCGGATCAGGCCGCGCCAGAGCTGGTCGAGCCGGGCCACGCCGTGCGGGGTGGGGTCGGACGCGAAATACGCGCCATTGATCGCGCCGGCCGACGCGCCGACCACGAAGTCGGGCCGCAGGCCGCTGTCGGTCAACGCGTGCAACATGCCGACTTCGACCGCGCCCAGGCTGCCGCCGCCGGCGAGGACGAATGCGGTGCGGGGTGCAGCGGTGTTCACGGGGTGCCGTGCCTGGGTCGAATCGGCCCGAGTCTACTGGCCCGCGGCGGGAATGAGCGCCCGCCCGCACGCCGCCGCGCTGGCCCAGGCCCACTGGAAGTTGTAGCCGCCCAGCCAGCCCGTCACATCCACCACTTCGCCGATGAAATGCAGGCCCGGCACGCGTTTGCTCTGCAGGCTTTGAGAGTCCAGCTCGCGCGTGTCCACGCCGCCCGCCGTGACTTCGGCCTTCCTGTAGCCCTCGGTGCCGCTCGGCGTGATGCGCCAGTGCTGCAGCTGGCGCGCCAAAGCAATCAGGTCTCGGTCGCGCACCTCCGCCAGCGGTGTTTCGGCCGGCGCCTGGTGCAATGCCAGCCAGGTGTCGGCGAGCCGGCGCGGCAACATCTCGGCGAGTTGATTGCCGAGCTGGCGGCGCGACGTGCGCTTCGCCTCGATCAGCGCTGCCTCCAGGTTCATGGCCGGGGTGAGATCGAAGCACAGCTCGGTACCGGGCCGCCAGCAGGTCGAGATCTGCAGCACCGCCGGGCCGCTCAGCCCGCGGTGCGTGAAAAGCAGGTCTTCCAGGAATTCGGTCCTGGTCTTGCCGCTGCCGGTGGCCACCGTGACCGGAAGCGACAAACCGGCGAGTGGCACGTAGGGCGCCCACGAGGCGGTATCGAAAGTCAGCGGCACCAGCGCCGGGCGCGTCTCGACGATGGCATGGCCGAATTGGCGCGCGAGCCGGTAGCCGAAATCGGTGGCGCCGATCTTCGGGATCGACAGGCCGCCGCTCGCCACGACCAGCTGCTGCGTGCTCACCGGGCCACGGTCGGTGTCGAGTTCGAAGCCTGCGTCCACCCGGCGCACCGCGCCCACCACGCAAGGCTGCCAGCGCTCGACGTTGCCGGCCGAGCATTCGGCCAGCAACATCTGAATGATCTGCTCGCTCGATGTGTCGCAGAACAACTGGCCCTTGTGCTTCTCGTGCCAGGCGATGGCGTGGCGATCCACCAGCGCGATGAAGTCCTGCGGCGTGTACCTCGCCAGCGCCGAGCGGCAGAAGTGCGGATTGGCCGAGATGAAATTCGCCGCCGTCACCTCGCGGTTCGTGAAGTTGCAGCGCCCGCCGCCCGAGATGCGGATCTTCTCGGCGGTTTTCTCGGCGTGGTCGATCAGCAGCACCTTGATGCCGCGCTGCCCGGCGATCGCCGCGCAGTGCAGGCCGGCGGCACCCGCGCCAAGGATGGCGGCATCGAAGGCAGGCATGGGCTCCGATCATAGGGTCCGCCTCACTGACTGCTCCCGAGGGGGCCTGTAGACTGCCTCGCGGCAAGTGCTTCGACGCCGGCACCAGCGGCGGGAGGCAGTCAGCGCCAGCGCCGGCCGCGAGCAAACCAAGGTGTGACCGCACGATGAAACCAGCACCCTCTGTCCTGATCGCCGACCTGGCCTGGGCCGGTTTGCACACCCAAGCGGTCGAGCACGCGAGCGCCGAGCTGGCCGCACCGGAGTTGCCGCTTGACGCGCATATCGGTCTGCTCGACCAACGCGCCGAATCGCTGGTGGCGTTGGGCCGGTTCAGCGACGCCGCGCACGACGTTGCCGACATGCTCGGCCTGGCTCGGGTGCCGACGCTGCGGGCCTTGGCGCTGAACCGCCACGCTCACGTCCAGATGCGCCTGGGCGACCTGCGCGCCGCCCTCGCGGCGGCGCAGGAGGCCGTCAAGCTGGCCGAACCCGCAGGCGACCCGTCGCTGCTCGCGCACAGCCTGCTGCGTCTCGGTGAGGCGCAATTGCGCTCGATCCAGTACGCCGAGGCGTTGGCGAGCGCACGACGCGCGGCGCGCCTGTTCGAGTCATCGCGCGATGCGATCGGCCAAGGCCGTGCCCAGTGGCTGATCAGTTTCGCGTATTCGCGCAGCGCGCACGATGACCTGTCGCGCGCCGCGGCGCAGCGGGCACTCGACCTGGCGCGCCAGTCGGGAGACGCCCTCGGCCTGGGCAACGCCCTCAACGTGGCGAGTTTCAGCTGCCGCGACATCGCCGATCGCATCGTCATGCATCAGCAGGCGGCGCAGGCTTACGAGCGCGCCAACGACGCGTTCGGTCGCTCGATCGTCGTCGGCAACCTGTCGATCGCCTACGCCGAACTCGGCTTGTACCGCCGCGCCTGCCGGCTCAGCGAGCAGGTGATGGGGTGGTGCGACGCCATGGGTGCGCGCATGCACAAGGCGCTGCAGTTCGGCGGCACGATCGGCTGGACGATCGCGCTCGGCGACCTGGAGGCCGTGCGCCGGCGTTGGTCGGAGTACAGCGCGCTCGTCGATTCGCTCGCCGAGCCGTCCACGCGCACCGCGCGAACGCTGCGCGCGAGCGAGCTGGCGCTCGCCCGTGGTGATGCTGCCGCGGCCGTGCACGACCTCGCTGCGCTGTTGGCCGAAGCCCGGGCCGTCCAGGCCGGCCACGAACTGACCTTGCTGGTGCCGCTGGCGAAGGCGCTGCTGGCGGCCGGCGAGCCGGTGGCGGCGTTGCGCGTCAGCACCGAGGCCGCAGCGCTGCACCGCGAGCAAGGGTTCGCCCGCCCGGTGTTCGGCAGCAGCCAGGAGCTGTGGTGGTGGCACTCGCGCGCACTCGCCGCCAACGGCCGCACCAACGCTGCCTGGGGCGCGTTGCAGCGCGCGCACGCGTTCCTCCTCGACACCGTACGCAACGTGCGCGACGAAGGACTGCGCCGCAGCTTTCTGAACAAGGTCGAGGTGAACCGGTCCATCGTGCGCGCCTGGCTGCGCGAGTCGGCGCGGCGACGCGTTCCGCGCAAACAGCGGCTCGCCCACCTGGCCATGGCGAGCAATCTGCGCCAACCCTTCGAGCGCCTGGTCGACACCGGTCTGCGGCTGAACGAATTGCGCAGCGGCGACCAGTTGCACGAGTTCCTGATTGACGAGATCACCGAACTGCTCGGCGCCGAGCGCGTGCTGCTGGTGCTTCAGAACGACGGTCAACGCCGGCTGGCCGGCCACCTGCTGCCGCGCGGCGAGGACGCCGCGGCATTGCTCAGCGCGATCACACCCTGGCTTGACGACGCCAGGCGCACGCGCAAACTCAGCCTGATCCACGGCCCCGAAGGCGCCGCGCGCGACGCCCAGCGCTCCTGCCTGGTGGCGCCGCTGATCGCGCAGCGCCAGTTGCTCGGCTTCCTGTACGCCGACATTGAAGGTGCATTCGGTCGTTTCGAGGCCACCGACCGCGACCTGCTCGCGCTGCTCGCCGCGCAGGCCGCGGTGGCGCTCGACAACGTCGGCTGGGCTCAGGGCCTGGAGCGCAAGGTCGAGCAGCGCACCGCCGAACTCGAGCGGCGCGCCAACGAGCTCGAGATCATCAACGGCATCCAGCAGGGCATCGTTTCAGAACTCGGCTTCCAGGCCATCGTCGACCTGGTGGGCGACAAGCTGCGCGCCGCGTTCAACTCGGGCGACATCGTCATCACCTGGCGCGACGGTGACGTGGTGCGCTTTCTCTACGCCTACGAGCAGGGACAGCGCATCGACGTCGCGTCGCAGTCGCACGACCCGACCCGACCGCTGATTCAGGAATTGCTGAAACGCCAGCCCGTCGTCGTCAACACGCCCGAGCAGGCAGCCGCGCTCGACATCCGCAGCATCGACGGGACCGCGGAGGCAAGGAGCTCGGTGTTCGTGCCGATGTTCGCCGGCGAACGCCTGCTCGGCGTCATCGTGCTCGAGAACTACGAACGCGAGCACGCCTTCGGCGACGCCGAGGTTCGCCTGCTCGCCACCGTCGCCGGCAGCCTGGGCACGGCACTCGAAAACGCGCGGCTGTTCGACGAGACCCAGCGCCTGCTCAAGCAGACCGAACAGCGCAACGCCGAGCTCGCGGTGATCAACGACGTGCAGCTCGGCATGGCGCGCGAACTCGATTTCCAGGCGATCGTCGAGCTCGTGGGCGAGCGGCTGCGAGACGTCTTCCAGACCGGCCACATCGCCATCTTCTGGTGGGACGAAGCGGCCCGCCTGGCACGCGCCGTGTACGCGGTGCAGTTCGGCGTGCACGTCGAGATCGCGCCGTTCCGGCCTGACGTCGAGGGGCCGATGATGAAGGCGTTCGCGTCCAAGCGCCCCGTCGTCGCGAACAGCCGCGCCGAAATGGTGGCGCTCGGGCTGCAGGCCGTCGATCGGGTCGACCCGTGCCTGTCGCGCGCCGTCGTGCCGGTGTATTCGGGCGAGCGGTTGATCGGCGCCATTTCGCTGGAGAGCCACGAGCGCGAGAACGCCTATGGCGAAGCGCAGGTGCGCTTGCTGACCACGGTGGCGGCGAGCCTGGGCGTGGCGCTGGAAAACGCCCGACTGTTCGAGCAGACCCAGCGTCTGCTCAAGCAGACCGAGCAGCGCAACGCCGAACTGGCGGTGATCAACAGCATTCAGCAGGGCATGGCGAGCTCGTTGGATTTTCGCGCCGTCGTCGACCTGGTGGGCGACCGGCTGCGCGGCGTGTTCGGCAGCGACAACCTGGCCATCGTCTGGCGCGATCCGCAGTCGGAAACGGCGCAGCTGCTCTATGTCGTCCAGCACGGCGAACGCGTGTTTCCGCCTCCCGTCAAGACCGATCCGAACGGCCGCTTCATCAAGGCGCTGCTCGCCAACCAGCCGGTGCTGGCGAACAGCCGCGCGGAGATGGACGCCTGGGGCCTGAAAGCGCCCCCTGGTCTCGCGCCCAGCCAGGCCACGCTGTCGGTGCCGATCTTCGCCAACGACACGCTGCTTGCCGCCATCACACTCGACAGTCACGACCCGGCGCGCAAGTTCAGTGCCGATGACCAGCGCCTGCTGCAGACCGTGGCGTCGACGATGGGCATTGGCCTCGAGAACTTGCGCCTTTTCGACGCGACACGCGAGGCACTCGAACAGCAGAGCGCCACCGCCGAGATCCTCAAGGTGATTGCCAATTCACCGTCGGATGTTCAGCCCGTATTCGATGCGATTGTTGCCGCGACGCCGCCGCTGGTCGGTGGTTACTCTTGCACCGTGTGGATGAGGGAAGGCGACATGCTGCGCCGTGTGGCCTTCACCGATATTGGCGCCGCGGCCAATGAAGCCGCCGTGGCGTCGTCGACGCGCGCGATTCGCGGCAATGCCTTGTTTGAATCCGTCATTCGCGACCGGGCGGCGAACTGGATCTTCGACTACGAAACCTCACCCGAGGTCACGCCGGAGCTTCGCGCCCTGGTCCGCGCGCGCGGCTTTCGCAGCGCGCTCACGGTCCCCCTGCTCGCGGGCGACGACGCCATCGGTGTGGTCAGCGTGTCGTGTCGCGAGCCGCACCAGTTCACGGCCAAGGAAATCGATTTGATCTCGACATTCGCCAGCCAGGCGGTGATCGCGATCCAGAACGTGCGGTTGTTCAACGAGACGAAAGAGGCGCTGGAACAGCAGACCGCCACGTCGGACGTGCTGCAGGTCATCGGCAGTTCGGTCGCCGACACCGGCCCGGTGTTCGACAAGATCCTCGAATGCTGCGAGCAGTTGTTTTCGGCGTCGATGTTCAGCCTGCACATCGTCAACGAGGCCGGCCTGCTCGACGCGGCACGCATGCGCTTCACCGCCGCCACGCGGGCGATGATCGGCGACGCCAACATCGCCGCGGCGGAGGCCGACCTGCGTTCCGCTTACCCGGCTCCGCTGGCCAACACCTCGGCGGAAATGTCGTTCCGCTCGGGCGCGGTGACAGCGAGCGCCGACGTGCTGAACGACCCGGCCGCACCGGCGTCGAGCCGGTCGATTGCGCAGAAGACGGGGCGCAGCTTCGCGTTCCTGTGCGCACCGCTGATGTGGGAGGGCCGGGGCATCGGCACGCTGTCGATGCAGCGGCTGGAGTTGGGCCCGTTCCGCGTCAAGGAACACGCCCTGCTCAAGACCTTTGCCGACCAGGCGGTGATCGCAATCCAGAACGCACGGCTGTTCAAGGAGGCCCAGGAGGCGCGCGCTGCAGCCGAAGCCGCGAAGCTTCTTGCAGAAAGCGCCAACGAAGCCAAGAGCAGCTTCCTCGCGACGATGAGCCACGAGATCCGCACGCCGATGAACGGCGTGATCGGCATGAGCGGCGTGCTGCTCGACACGCCGCTGTCGGATGACCAGCGCGACATC
>JANNKS010000091.1:0-5561 GCA_031396425.1 Rhizobacter sp.
CCCACCGCGTAACCCTGGATCTGCGCGATGACGGGCTTTCTGACGCGCGCGATCCGGCCCATGCGCTGGTCGGCGTCGCGCTCGTAGCGCAGCCCGTCCTCGCCGCTCTTGAACTCGGTGAACTGGCCGATGTCGGTCCCCGCGACGAAGGCCTTGCCGCCGGCCCCCTTGAGCACGAGCACCCGGATCGAATCGTCGGCATCGACCTCTTCACACACGTCGTAGAGCCGCTGGTACATCTCCCAGGTCATCGCGTTGCGCGCTTCGGGGCGGTTGAAGCTCAGCGTGACGATGGCGCCGTCGCGTGCGACGAGCACGTGCTCGCTGGTCGGGGCGGTGTTTTCCATCGGGGGCGGTGCCTGTGAAGCGGGTTCGTCGGCGATCGTAGCAGCCCGGTCGACGCGGACAGTCGCTAGGGCCAACACCAAGTCGCGATCGATGCCACGCCTGCTAGAGTGGGACAGGGCAATCGCTGCGCCCGTGGAAAGTCGTCATCCCGACGGAAGTCGGGATCCACTCTCTGCTGACCGCCATGGATCCCGGCGTGCGCCGGGATGACGGCTGTGCAGTGGAGCATGTTGCTTGGGAGGAGGTCCCCCGATGAACTCACACCGTCTGCTTGCCGCGTCGCTTCTGGGCTTGGCGCTGCTGATTTCCAGCCCCGAAGCGGCCCATGCCCAGGCCTACCCTTCGAAGAACATCGAAGTCGTGGTTCCGTTCGCACCGGGCGGCGGCACCGACAACCTTATGCGCATGATCACCGGCATCATGGACGAGAACAAATGGTCGCCGGTGGCGCTCAATGTCAACAACCGCGTCGGCGGCAGCGGCACGGTCGGCTACGTCTACCTCATCAACAAGAAGGGCGATTCGCATGTGGTCGCCGGCGCCACGCCGATGATCGTCTCGGGCAAGCTGCAGGGGCGCCTGTCGGGCAATCACCGCGACGCCATCACGGTGTTGATGATCGTCGCGATCGACGAACTCATGCTCTCGGTGCGCACCGAGTCGCCGTTCAAGACGGTTGAAGAATTCATTGCCGCCGCGCGCGCCAAGCCCGGCACGCTGACGGTGGGCGGCACCGGCACGCACAACGAGGACCACATCTTTGCGCACCTTTTCGAGCAGACGGCAGGCATCAAGCTGAAATACGTGCCCTTCAATTCCGGCGGCGAGGTGACGGCGGCGCTGATGGGCGGCCACATCGACGGCGGCATCATGAACCCGAACGAGATCTCGGCCCAGGTCGAAGCCGGCAAGGCGAAGAACCTCGCCGTCGCCGCGCGCAAGCGCATGACCGATGCGCCCGACGTCCCCACCTTCGCCGAGAAGGGCCACAAGTTCTACTGGGAGCAGATGCGCGGCGTCGTCGGGCCCGCGGGCATGGCGCCCGAGGCGGTGGCCTGGTGGCAGGACGCGTTGAAAAAGGTGACCCAGACCAAGAAATGGCAGGAGGAGTACGTGAAGCGCAATCTGCTGACGCCCACCGCCTGGGTGGGCGAGGACGCCAACAAGTACCTCGACGGCATCACCGGCGACTACGAGAGCGCACTCGGCGCGCTCGGCGGACTGAAGAAGTAAGGCACGGGGCCGCCGACGTGCGCCGCGCCGACCAAATTGCCGGCGCGTCGTTGCTGGCGCTGGGCGTTGCCTTCAGCGCCGGCGCGCTGAAACACTATGCGTACTGGGGCGAGAACGGCCCGGGGCCGGCGTTCCTGCCGGTCTGGCTGGGTGGGGTGATGGCGGTGCTGGCCGCGGCCCTGCTCGTCGGCGCGATGCGGTCGCCCGACCCTGGCGACCCGTGGCTGCCTCGCGGGGCGGGCCTGAAGCGCCTGATCGTGGTGCTGGGCGCGACGGTCGCGCTGGTCGCGTTGCTCAACGTCGTCGGCATGGTGTTCGGAACGTTCGTGTTCCTGATCGTGCTGATGCGATTTCTCGACCGAACGCCGTGGCCGTTGACTTTTGCCGTGGCGTTCGCAGTCGCCGGCGCGAATTTCCTCGTCTTCACGCGCTGGCTCAAAGTGCCGATGCCCGTCAGCGTGCTCGGCTTCTGACGAGAGCGCGCAGCGGTTCGCAGAGATCCCATCGATGGACTTCCTCGGCAACCTCGCGCTCGGCTTCTCGGTCGCGCTGACGCCCTTCAACCTGCTGATGGCGGTGGTTGGCGTCACGCTCGGCATCCTGATCGGTGCGCTGCCGGGCGTGGGCCCGCCGTCGGGCGTGGCGCTGCTGCTGCCCCTCACGTTCGGCATGAACCCGACCTCCGGAATCATCATGCTGGCGGCGCTTTACGCGGGCACCATGTACGGCGGCACCATCACCTCGGTGTTGATCAACACGCCGGGTGAGTCGGCCTCCGTCGTGACCTGCCTCGACGGCCACCAGATGGCCCTGCAGGGGCGCGCCGGGCCGGCGCTGGGCATCGCCGCGATCGGTTCGTTCGTCGCCGGTACGGTCGGCGTGGTGCTGCTGATGCTCGTGTCGCCCGCACTCGCGCGCTGGTCGCTGTCGTTCGGCCCGCCCGAGACCTTTGCCCTGATGCTGCTGGGCCTCACGACAGTCACCCTGCTCACCGGCGACAGCCCCATCAAAGGTTACATCAGCATGGTGTTCGGCCTGATGCTCGCGATGGTCGGCTTCGACATCATCTCCGGCGAAGCGCGCTACGCGTTCGGCATTCCCGAGATGATGGACGGCATCGACTTCCTGCCCGTCGCGATCGGCCTGTTCGGCCTGGGCGAGGTGCTTGCCGGTGCCGAAGCGGCCAAGGGCCAGGCAGTGATCAGTGGTCGCTATGGGCTGCGCCACCTGATGCCCGACGCGAAAGACTGGGCGCGCAGTCGCTGGGCCATCGTTCGCGGCACGCTGCTGGGCTTCAGCGTCGGCACCTTGCCGGGCGCCGGCCCGACGGTCGCGACCTTCATGTCGTACGCGCTCGAGAAGAAGATTTCCAAACATCCCGAGGAATTCGGCCACGGCGCGATCGAGGGCGTGGCCGCGCCGGAGTCGGCCAACAACGCCGCTGCCACCGGCGCGATGGTGCCGATGCTGACCCTCGGCATCCCGGGATCGGCCACCACGGCGATCATGCTCGGCGGCCTGATGATGTGGGGCCTGCGCCCCGGGCCGCTGCTGTTCGAGAAGAACCCCGAATTCGTGTGGGGCCTGATCGCATCGCAGTACATCGCCAACGTGATGCTGCTGATCCTCAGCACCGCCGCGATCCCGCTGTTCGTGCGCGCGCTGCGCGTGCCGTACGGCATCCTGATGCCGATCATCATCATCTTCTGCATCACGGGCGCGTTTTCGCTGAAGAACAGCGTCTGGGACGTCGGCCAGATGCTGGTGTTCGGCGTGCTCGGCTACGCGATGAAAAAGCTCGGCTATTCGCCCGCCGCACTGGTGCTCGCGCTGGTGCTCGGGCCGCTGGCCGAACGCGCGCTGCGCCAGTCGTTGATCATTTCGGATGCGGGGCTGGGGATCTTCTTCATGCGGCCGATCGCGGCTGTGCTCACCGTTGCGGCGCTGGCGGCGGTTTTGGTGCCGGCGGTGCGGGCGATCCTGGCCGCGTCGCGGCGGCGCACCGCGGCGAGCACGGCTGGCGGCTGATTCCGGCCGATGCGTCGAAACAAGGGTGGGGCGCGCCCGCGCAAACGACGGATGGCAGTGCGAACCGGCTCTAGAACAGCCCCGCCTTGCGCGCTGCCTCCATCACGTACCTCGCGAGCGTCGCGACCTGCTGGTTCACGTCAGACGAGGGCGGTGTCGTCGCCTTGGCGGTCCACATCAGGCGGCCGGTGGCGACGTCGGTCAATGCGCCATTGGCGCTGTAGCCGGTTTGGACCGGCCCGCTCTCGCCGCCCAGCGGCACACCCACACCGACCCCGACGCCACCCCCGCTGCGGCGGCCGGTACTGAAGCCGCCGACGCCGATGCTGAACGACGGGCCCGGTGGAACCGCAGCGATATCGGGCGAAATGGTGGCGCGCAGGATCGCACGGGTGCCGGCGTCGCGCGCCGCCGCGAGGAATGCGCTGGTCGGCGGGGCGGCACCGCCCGAGTCGGTCGTGTCGGGCGCCAGCACCGGCGTGGCACCGAGTTCGGTCACCTGCGCGGCCATTTGGTCGGCGCAGACGCGCCGCACCGCGAGGTCATGCGCGGTGCACGCGACGAATATTTTTGCGCCGGCAAGCGGGTGCCCGGTGAACTGCGGGTCGACCCACTCGGCGTCGACGTTGCGTGTGGCGCAGCTGGCCCCCAGGAGTGCACACGCGATCGCGACCGCGGCGCGGCACCTGCTGGATATGCGCGCGCGGCGCACCGCAACTGCAGAAACGATATTCATCAACAACTCCTGTAGCGCTCAGGTGGTGCGCACGCCGGGAAAGACTAGCACTAATCGGAATTCCGGCTGTTGCGCTTCGTTACCGGCGACTATGCGCCCGCCTGACTCTCATTCCCCCTCAGTCGACAAGCTACATTGCGTGCAGTTGTCTGTGTCTAGCTACGTGCGGAGACGCCGCCGAATGGCCGACCGACAGCGAGACGAGACCGCCCGCAACCAATTGACGTAGAACCATGACCATCATTGCCAGAAACGGAGGGCGCCGGTGATTACATCAATGGCTTTGCGCAACTTTAAGTCGTGGCGCGATACTGGGAATGTCCGACTCGCGCCGTTGACGGGGTTGTTCGGCACCAATAGCTCGGGCAAGACCAGCCTGATGCAGTTCCTGCTGATGCTCAAGCAGACGGCGGAGTCACCGGACCGGAACCTGGTGTTGGAACTGGGCGATTCGCGCAATCTGGTCGAATTGGGAACGTTTGCCGATGTGGTTCACCAGCACGACCTGACGCAGCCATTGCAGTGGCGGCTCGCATGGGAGCTGCCCGCGCCGCTGGTTGTTGCGGACCCTGGCAGTCGCAAGGATGTCTCGCTCGAAGCGAACGAGATCGAAGTAGAAGTTTCAGTGAGCTGGGAAAAGAACGGTTCGTCCGCGAGCGGACGGCCGACCGTGCAGGCGATGACGTACCGCTTCGACGGCTCGGACTTCGGCATGCGACCGATTGCGGTCCACGCGGGCGAGTACGAGCTGTTCACGACGCACAAGCGATTCGCGTTCAAGCGCGTCAAGGGAAGAGCCTGGAATCTGCCTCAGCCAGCCAAGTGCTACGGCTTTCCCGACCAAGTGCGTGGCTATTTCCAGAATGCTGCCTTCCTGTCGGACTTCGAGCTCGCCTTCGAGCGGCAGGCAGCGTGCATCTTTTACCTGGGGCCGTTGCGCGAGTACCCCAAACGGGAATACGCCTGGGGCGGATCGCAGCCTTCCGATATGGGGCGGCGCGGCGAGCGCGTCGTCGAAGCATTGCTGGCCTCGCGCGACCAGGGCATCAAGTATTCGGTCGGCAGGGGCGTCAAGCGCAAGTCGCTGGATGAAGTGGTGGCATCGTGGCTGAAGAAACTCGGCCTGATCGATCGTTTCGAGGTCCGCCCGATCAGCAGCGGGGGAAAGCTGTTCCAGGTCTGGGTGCGTCGCCAGCCAGGGGCGAAGGAGGTTTTG
>JANNKS010000116.1:0-13796 GCA_031396425.1 Rhizobacter sp.
ACACGGGCTCAGGTTGGCGCCCGGTGCGGTCAGCGAATCACGTCGTCGGCGCGCAGCAGCACATCTTTCGAGATGTTCAGACCGAGCGCCTTCGCGGTCTTCAGGTTGATGACCAGTTCAAATTTGGTTGGCTGCTCGACCGGCAGGTCGCCGGGCTTGGCGCCTTTCAGGATCCGGTCGATGTAGGTGGCCGAGCGAGGGATGAAATCGGACATGTTGACCGAATAGGCCATCAAGCCGCCGGCATCGACGATTTCCCGGGTCTGGCACATCGTCGGCAGCCGGTACTTCAGCGCCAGTTCTGCGACCCGACCCATGTTCACCATCAATACCGCGTTGTGGCTCACCAGCAGCGCTTGGGCCTTTTCGTTCGCCATCGCGACGAAGGCTCTTTCGAAATCCTCCGGGCCGCTGGTCGGCACGAGCTGCAGGCTGACGTTCAGGGACTGCGCAGCACTCGTGACCGCCTTGATTTCCGCCGCCTGGTTGCGCTCGGCAGGATCGAACAGGCGGGCGATGCGCGAGGCGTTCGGAACGATCTCCTTCAGAAGCTGCAGCTGCTTGCCGTAAAGCTCGGTGCTGTGCGCTGTGGCCGTGCCGGTCACGTTGCCGCCGGGTCGGCTCAGGCTGGCGACCAGTCCCTGCGCCACCGGATCGGTGGGAAAGATCATCACGATCGGAATGCTGCTCGTGGCGGCTTTCGCGGCCAGCGCCGCGATGCCGGCCGGTGCCACGATCAGCTCGACCTTGGCCTGCACCAACTCGGCGGCCAGCTCGGGCAGGCGTTCCGTCTTGCCCTCGGCCCACCGATACTCGATGATGAGGTTCTGGCCCTCGACCCAGCCGAGTTCGCGCAGCGCGCGCAGGAACGACTGCACCACACCCTCGACGGACGCACGCGACGGGGCGCTCAGATAGCCGATCCGGTAGACCCTGCCCTTTTGTTGCGCTTGCGCGGCATGCGGTGCGATGCCCATCGCCACCAAGGCGGCCACGCTGTCACGTCGGTTCATTGCATGCCCTTCGCTCGCTGCAGGCGCGCCGCCTGATTCTGCATAAACGATGGTACGCGCAACGGGCGCCATCAGTACCGCAAGAATGCCTGCAGTCGCCGCGCCAGCTCCTCGGGTTGATCGTGATGCAGCATATGCCCTGCCGGTGCGAGGCGGTGTTGTTCGACCTGCGGTACCAACGCCAGGCGGGCCTGGAATTCTTCATAGGTGTAGCGCCCCTTCCACCATTTCGCGATGTCGGTGCGGTCGCCCTCGACCCACATCAGCGGCGCCTGGATGAGCCGCCAGCACGCCAACGTCTCTTCAACGTGGTGCTGGACCGGGTTGGCGCGCTTGTGGGCCGGGTCACCGAGGATTTCCCACTGCCCGTCGGCGCGCTGGTGTGACCAGTGGGGGGCGAGCCAGGTGGCGCGTTGTTCGCTCAGCAAGGGGTTGGTCTTGCGCAGGCGCTGCGCCACCTCGGCCAACGTGTCGTAGGTGCGCAGCTCGGCGGGTTCGCGCAACTCATCCAGCCATTGCACATAGCGCTTCGGCGCGGTGTGCGGTTCGGTGCGCGGCATGCCGAAGCCTTCCAGGTTGATCAGCCTGCGCACCCGTTCGGGCCGCAAGCCCGCATACGTCATCACGATGTTGCCGCCCATGCTGTGGCCGAGCAGGTCGACCGCCTGCCCGGGCACCAGCGCGTCGAGCGCGGCATCGAGGTCGCCCAGGTAGTCGGGGAACCAGTAGCAGTCGGCCGCCGGCGTGTCGGTCAGGCCGAAGCCGCGCCAGTCGAGCGCGATGATCCAGCGCGTCGCGCCTTCCAGCGCATGCAGCGCGTCGACAACGAACTGAAACGACGCCGCCACGTCCATCCAGCCGTGCAGCAGCACCAGCGGTGGCCGGCCCGGCGCGACGAGCGACGCATCGCCCCAAAACAATGCGTGGTAGCGCAGCCCGCGAATCGGCAGATGCTGGCTGGTGCTGTGGCGCTGGACCTGATAGCTCGTTTCCATGCGCCGCACTGTAGGGCCGAAACGCGGGTCTGGCTGTCGAGGGCGGGACAGCACCGATCAAGCGGTTCGTTGGCGGCGCTATGCTGTCGGCGGGGATCCGAAGAAGACAGCGAACCCTGTGGAGCGAATCATGTGGAAGCGTTTTGTAGCGCTGGCCTGGCTGGTGGTGGGCGTCTGGTCGATCGTGCCACCCTGCGCCGCGCAGGCCCGCTTCGATTTCCGCACCGCGCCCGGCCATTTGTCGAAAGAGGTGGTGCCGTCGCACTACCGGCTGTCGCTCGATCTCGACCCGGCGCTCGACACATTTCGCGCCACCGTCGCGATCACGCTGCGAGTTCGCAAGCCGGTTGCAGCGATCGAGCTGCATGCGCGTGAGCTCGAATCGGACTCGGCGCGCATCGTTGTGGCCGGTCGTGCGCGGCCATTGAGCGTCGTGCCCAGCGAGCAGAGTCAGACCTGGGTGTTGACGCCTTCCGACGGTGCGGCCATTGCGGCGGGTGTGCACCGCCTCGAGATCGCCTATCGCGGTGTCGTGCACCGCAGCGGCGAGGGTCTGTACCGCGCCGAATTCAAAAGCGCGGGCCAGCCGCAGCGCATGCTGGCGACCCAGCTGGAAGCGATCTTCGCTCGCACCCTGTTCCCGGGCTTTGACGAACCCGCGTTTCGCGCCGTGTTTCAGATCGATGTGCTGGCACCCAAAGGCGTGGAAGTGCTGTCCAACATGCCACGCACGCAAGCCATGGCACGCGGTGAGCGCCTCTTGCATCGCTTTGCGCCCACGCCTCCGATGCCGACCTACCTGGTTGCCGTGGCGGTGGGCCAGTTCGATGTGTTGGAAGGGCGCGCTGCGGGTGTGCCGCTTCGCATCCTCACCGCACCGGGCAAACGCGAACAGGCCCGCTACGCCCTCGAGGTGAGCCGCCAGGTGGTGCCCTTCTTCACCCGGTATTTCGGCCAGCCGTACACCTTGCCGCGCCTGGATCAGCTTGCCGTGCCCAGCACGCGCTGGGGTGCGATGGAAGACTGGGGCTTGATCTCCTACGCCGAAGACGCCCTGCTGTTCGATGCGGCGCGCAGCAGCCCCGAAACGCAGCGCGACGTGTTCGAAGTGGTGGCGCATGAAATCGCCCACCAGTGGTTCGGAAACCTCGTCACCGCGGCGTCGTGGAGCGAGATCTGGCTCAACGAGGCGTTCGCGACCTGGTTGGCCGAGAAAGCCGCCGACCGCTTCAACCCCGCTTGGCAGGTGCAACTGCACCGGCGCACACCGATCGACCGGACCATGCTGCGCGACGCCGGCCTGGCGACCCGCGCGATCCGCTCCGGCCCGGTCACCGAGTCGCAGGTGTTCGACGTGTTCGACAACATCACGTACACCAAGGGCGGCGCGGTGCTCAGCATGCTCGAGCAGTGGATTGGTCCTGCGGCGTTCCAGCGCGGCCTGGCCGCCTACATCGGCGAGCGGCGCCTGTCGAATGCGACTGCCGGCGACCTCTGGTTCCACATTGGCCGCGCGTCGGGTCGTGACGTGGCCAAGGTCGCGGCGAGTTGGACCGATCAGGAGGGCTTTCCGCTGGTGCGGGTGCGCTCCGAGTGCCAAGGCGGCACCACGGTTCTTCAAGTGAGCCAGCAGCGCTTCGGGTACGGCACCCCGCAGCCGATCGCCCGAGCAGCGGCCCAGGTCAAGCCGCTGTGGAAGATTCCGCTGCGCATCAGCCGGGGCAGCGAGGTCAGCAACTTGCTGCAGACCGAGGCGGAGCAGACCTTTCGCCTGCGTGGCTGCAGCACGGAGCCGTTGGTGGTGAACGCAGGGGGTGCCGGGTTCTATCGCGTCGAATACGAAGCAGCGCACCTCGACGCGCTGCATCGCCGCTTCCCGCAGTTGGCCGCTGCCGAACAGGTGACCCTGCTGAGCGACAGCTTCGCACTCGCGCAGGCCGGGGCTGCGCCGTTGCAGGCCTTCTTTGGCCTGCTTTCCGCCTTGCCCACAATCCAAGGTCCGGGTCGTCAGATGCTGACCGCGCAGGCGGGTGACGCCATCACGTTGCTCGACGAAGCCTTTGCCGGCAACTCAAGCCAGGCGGCGCTGCGTGCGGCGGGGCGCGCCTTGCTGGCGCCCGAACTGCGCCGGCTGGGTTGGTCGCCGCGCGCCGGTGACGATGCCGAGACGCTCAACCTGCGCGGCACGCTGATCGAGCGGCTCGCGCGCTTCGATGACCCGGCCACCGCCGACGAGGCGCTGCGCCGCTTCGACCGCGACGCCAGCGGCGCCGAAGCTCTGCCGGCGACGACACGCGCTGGGGTGGTCCGTGCGACCGGCATGCACGCCGATCGCGCCCGGTTCGATGCCCTGCTCGCCAACCTGAAGGGTGCGAGCGGTGAAGAAGACCGTTGGCTGTTCGCGTCGGCGCTGGCAGGTGGCCGTGACGCTGCGCGCGCGGCTGAATTTCTTGAGGTGTCGTTGGCTGGTGACCTGCCGCCGAACATCGCGACCTCGATTCCCGGCATGGTGGCGCGGCGCTCGCCGTTCGGCGAACAGGCCTATCGTTTCGCGGCGCAGCACTGGAGTGCGCTCGCGGCTCTCTCCGGGCGCGAAGGAAGGCATTGGGTGTTGCCCAGCGCTGCCGAGGGCTTCAATGCGGCAGCGCAAGCGGCCCAGTTGATCGACGACCAGAAGCGCCTGTCCGGCCCGGACGGTGCGGCCTTGGCCGCCCGGTTCGCCGCACGCATCGAACTGCTGGAACAGATCAAACAGCGCGAGGCCGCTCGCCTCGCGGATTTTCTGGCCACGTGGCAGCCGGCGGTCGCGAGTGCAGCGAACTGACTGCGACAATGCCGGCATGTCGTCCATCGCCCCCTTTTCCTTGCGTCCCGCCGAGCTGCGCGATGTCGGAGCCATCGTCGAGCTGATCCGTGAACTGGCGGTGTTCGAGAAGCTCGAGCACCTGATGCAGGCGACGCCGGAAAAACTGCGCCCGCAGCTGTTCGGCGAAAAGGCAGTGGCCGAGGCGCTGGTGGTGGAGGTGCGCAACGAGGCCGGCGCCGCGCGTGATGCCACCGTCGTGGCGTTCGCGCTGTTCTTCACCAACTTCTCGACCTTTCTTGCGCAACCCGGTCTGTACCTGGAAGACCTGTACGTGAAGCCGGCCTTTCGGGGCCAGGGCATCGGCGAAGCCTTGTTGACGCGGCTGGCGGGCATCGCGGTGGAACGCGACTACGGCCGCTTCGAATGGAGCGTGCTCGACTGGAATGAAAACGCGATTCGCTTCTACCAGCGCATGGGCGCCACCGTGATGCCCGACTGGCGCATCTGTCGCGTCACCGGCGACGCGTTGCGGTCGCTGGGTGACCCCGATGCGGGCCTGCGGAGCTGACCCGATTGGCGGCGCGCCCGTGGGCGGCTAGGCTGATGGCATGACACACGACACGAATGCCAAGGTGAAGACCAGCGACGCGTATGCCGACCTGCACGGCGGTTTCCGCTGGGAGGTGCCGAAGCACTTCAACATTGCCCAGGCGTGTTGCACCCGCTGGGCGCGCGACACGCCCGAGGCGGTGGCGATCCACTACGAACACGAAGACGGCCGTGCCGGCCGCTTCACGTTCGCCGACCTGCAAATCAATGCCGATCGCCTCTCGCTGGGATTGCGGAAACTCGGCGTGCAGTGGGGTGACCGGGTTGCGATTCTGCTGCCGCAGCGCTTCGAAACGGCGGTCGCGCACATGGCGGTCTATCAGCTCGGCGCGGTGGCGATGCCGTTGTCGATGCTGTTCGGCCCCGAGGCGCTCGAGTACCGGCTCAACCACAGCGAGGCAGGGGTCGCGATCGTGGACGAGGGGGCGATTGCCAACGTCATGGCTGCGCGGCGGGCCTGCCCGGGATTGCGCTGCGTCATCGCGGCCGGCGACGCCGCCGGTGCGGGCGACGTCGACTGGCGTGCCGTGCTGGACTCCGGGCAGGGTCGCTTCGAGCCCGTAGCCACGCTGGCCGACGACGCCGCATTGCTGGTCTACACCAGCGGCACGACCGGCCCGCCCAAGGGCGCACTGGCGCCGCACCGCGCGCTGATCGGCAATCTGAGCGGCTTCGTGTGCAGCCAGAACTGGTTTCCGCACGGGGCCAAGACCTTCTGGTCGCCCGCCGACTGGGCCTGGACCGGCGGCCTGATGGATGCGTTGCTGCCCACGCTGTATTTCGGCCGCGCCATTCTGGGCTACCAGGGCCGCTTTGCGCCGGAACGCGCCTTCGAGTTGCTGCAGCGCCACCAGGTGACGCACACGTTCCTGTTCCCCACCGCGCTGAAGGCAATGATGAAGGCGGTGCCCCACCCGGGGGCGCGCTACCGGCTGCGCCTGCGCGCCATCATGAGCGCCGGCGAAGCGGTGGGCGACGCGGTGTTCGCCTATTGCCGCGATGAACTCGGCGTGACGGTGAACGAAATGTTCGGCCAGACCGAGATCAATTACATCGTCGGCAACTGCGGCTCCTACGTCGATGCGTGGGGCCGACGGCACGCCGCCTGGCCGGCGCGGCCGGGCAGCATGGGCCGCCCCTATCCGGGCCACCGGGTCGTGGTGCTCGACGATGCCGGCAACGAATGCCCGCGCGGCGTGCCCGGTGACGTGGCGGTGCATCGGCTCGACGTTCACGGTGACCCCGACCCGGTGTTCTTTCTCGGCTACTGGAAGAACGACGACGCGACACGCGCCAAGTTCACCGGCGCGGTGGACAGCAGCTGGTGCCGCACCGGCGACATGGCGTTGATGGACGAGGACGGTTACCTGTGGTACCAGGGCCGCAGCGACGACATGTTCAAGGCGGCGGGCTATCGCATCGGGCCGAGTGAAGTCGAGAACTGCCTCGTCAAGCACGCTGCGGTGGCGAATGCGGCGGTGGTGCCCAAACCTGACGCGCAGCGCGGTGCCATCGTGAAGGCTTACGTCGTGCTGGCGGCGGGTTATGCCGCATCGGATCAACTCATCGAAGAATTGCAGCGTCACGTGAGAGGCAAGCTGGCACCCTACGAATATCCGAAAGAGATCGAATTCATCGCCGCCTTGCCGATGACGACCACCGGCAAGGTGCAGCGGCGGGTGTTGCGGCTGCAGGAAGAGAGCAGGGCGCAGGGCTCGGAAGGGTTCAGAACGCCCGGCCCAGGCTGAAGTAACCCAGCACGTCGCGCGGTTCGTCCAGGCCCTTGGCGACGCCGCCGCGCAGTTGCAGGCCGAGGCTGTAAAGCAGCTTCAACTCACCGATCAGCTCGACACCCGCGCCGCGCTTGTACTGGGCCGGCCGATCGCCCTGCGTCCAGGCGCCGCCGATGTCGAAGAACAGCGTCGCCGACAGGCGGTTCAGCCCGATCGGCGGCACCATGCCGTGGCGGTCGACGTCGGACAACGATGTGCGCCATTCGACGCTGGTGACGCGCGCGTCGGTGCCGGTCAGGGTCGGTTCATCGCGGTCGTAGCCGCGCAGCGCGATGCGCCGGCTGTTCAGCACCGTGCCGAGTTGCAGCTGCGGATCGAGCGCGCCGCCGAGCTGGTACGGCTCGGTGCGCCCGCGCGCGCGGGCCTCGGTGTGTTTCAGGCCGAGCACGCTGCGGCCGATGCCCAGATAGCCGCGCAGGTCGAGCCGCAGCACCTCGCCGTCATAGTCGGTCGTGTTGCTGCGCGCGAACGGCTTGTAGGTTTCATACAGCAGCGTGTGGCGCTGGCCGTGGTTGTTGCCCTCGCTGGCCCAGTTGGAAGCGGCGCTGTCGTAGTCGATCAGCACGGCGGCGAGCCGTTCGTCGCGCGGTCGGGTGCTGGTGTCGGTGCTCACGTTGATGCGCTCGCGCCGGTCGAGCGCGGCGCCCACGCCGAAGGTCCAGCTGCGTTGCAGGCGAGCGAACGGTTGAACGCTCAGCCACTGCAGCTGCGTGTCGCGGTCGTAAAGCGTGGTTTCTTCGCTGCGCCCCGACCCTACCGAGGCGCGCGCCGTCAGGCTGCGCGTGAGTGCCAGGTGGTGGCGGCCGAGGAACAGATATTCGAGGCTCGCGATCGGTTCACGTTGGCTGGTTTCCCACATCAGCAGCGCGGCATAGCTGTGCCAGCCCAGCGCGTCGCCGCCGAAAGTGCTGGCCCCAAAGGCGGTGAGGCCGCCGTCGCCGCTGAGGGCGGGCAGCCATGAGCGGGGGTAGAGCGAACGCCACGCGGCGTAGCTGCGCGCCTCGCCGAGTTCGGTGCTGCCGGCGGTGCTGGTCGCCGCGGGCATGGGTTCGGGCGTCGCACCCATCGCCGCCACCCGCTGCTGGGGCACGCTCGCGGCCATGCGGCGCAGTTCGAAACCGTTGTTGGCGATCGCCAACAGCCAGGTCGAACCATCGGCCTGGGTGCCGCTGTGCGCGGTGATGCCGGTGTGGCTGTGCGTCAGGCGCATGGCGGTGTCGCCGTCGAGCCGCCAGACGTTGTAGACGTTGTCACGCGCCAGAATGAATTCCAGGCCGGCGCTGGTGTGGCGCAGGCCGTGCATGGGCACGTTCTGGCGCATCAGCAGGCGCGGCTCGCTGGAGGGCGCTTCGAGGTCGATGTCGAGCAGGCGCCAGTCACCTTCGCGCTTGGCGATGACCTGGGCGCGTCTGCCGTCCGGGCTGGCGACCACGTCGATCAGGTCGGTGTCGGACACGGCCTCGAGCAGGACCCGGATTTCGCGCCCGGCAACATCGAGCTGCACCAGGCGGGTCAGGCCGCCGTCCTGGTGGATCGCGATGATGTGGTCGCCGGCCTGCACCGCCCGGCGCAGCCGCGCGCAATGGGTCAACTGGCGCAGGCTCTGGTTGGGCTCGAGCCGATAGACGTCATACACGATCGAGTAACCATCGCAGATGTCGGGCTGCACCAGCAGCGCCCGGCCGTCGGGCGCCACGTCCAGCCGTGCGCCGCGGTTCACACGCGTCAGCGCCTGCTGGGTGCCGTCACTCGCCACGCGCACGAGTTGCGGCGGGTGCAGCCCGTCGTCGAGCACCGCCAGCGCGGCGCCGCTGGGCAGCGCCGCGACCGCACTCGCATCGAACAGCGGCCCGGCGAGCACCTGACCGGCGGTCTGCGGCTGGCGCCGCAACGTGAAACTGCGCTGGTCGACCTGCTGGGCCAGGTCGGCCATGAATTCCTCCCACAGCACGTCCATCGTCTTGCCGGTCAACTCGAACGGGTTGCTGTGCAGGCGCGGCACCACATTGCCGCTGTAGCGTTCAACATACTTCTGCGCCGCATCGGGCCCGTAGCGGCGGGTCAGGAAGTCATAGAAGTAGGCGCCGTACAGGTAGGCTTTCGAGACCGGCATCGAGCGGCCATCGGCATTGATTTCATCGAGCGTGATGAAGGCGCTCGCGGCCTGGGCGCGCAGCTGCGCTTCGAAATAGGGTCCGCGCAGGCGGCCGCGGCCGCGGGCCGGGTCGCTCTCGTTGTAGACCGCCAGGCCTTCGATGGCCCACAGCGGCTGGAAAAGGTTGGGGAAGAACCAGGGCACGCGGCCGAAGATGTTCTGCAGCACCTTCGGCGCGCCACGCACTTTGTCGAGGTGCACGGTGTGCGTGAACTCGTGCGTCAACAGCAGGTCGAGCCAGGCCGAGTTGTCGAGCAGCTGGCCGTTGTCGTCGGGCGCCAGGAACACGCCGATCACGTTGTAGGGCAGGGGCGTCGAGTAGCCGTTGGGCAGGTCGAACTCGTTGAACAACACGATCTCCGTGCGCCCGCGCGGCTCCCATTGCAGTTGAGTGGTGACAAGTGGATAGGCGCGCTCGGCGGCCTGGATCGCACGTTCGGCCTGTTGCCGATGTTCGCTGCGATAGTGCACCCGGAAGTGCGCACTGTCGGCACTCACCCAGTTTTTCCAGGGGTCGGCGAGTTGCGCGCGCGCCGGGGCGGCGGCCCCGAGGCCAAAGCCGAAGATCAGAACGAAGGCGAGCGCCCGAATCAGAACCATGCAGTCTCCGGGTGGAGCGGGTTGTCCAGCTGAACGGGCGAAGCGTACACGAGGTCGGTGTGGCGCCACCCGCACGTGCCAATCGCAAAGGTCATTCGCAAGGCCGCCCCCACTACACTTCCGGCGCATGACCAACAGCCTGCCCCTCGTCACCCTCGGCCGCAGCGAATTGCGCGTGACGCCCGTTTGTCTGGGCACCATGACTTTCGGCGAACAGGTCGACGAAGCGACCGCGTTTCGCATTCTCGACCGCTCGCTCGAGCGCGGCGTCAATTTCATCGACACCGCCGAGATGTACGCGGTGCCGACGCGACGCGAAACCTACGGCGCCACCGAACGTATCCTCGGCCACTGGTTCGAGGCCCGGCCCGGCGCGCGCCAGCGCATCGTGCTGGCGAGCAAGATCGCCGGCCCGGCGCGCGGCATGGACTGGGTGCGCGGCGGCAAGCCCGATGTGACGCCGGCCGATTTCGTGCAGGCGTGCGACGATTCGCTCGCGCGTCTCAAGACCGACGTGATCGACCTGTACCAGATCCACTGGCCGGTGCGCAACACGCCACTCTTCGGTGGCGTCTACTTCGAGCCCGTGAAAGACCGCGACTGCACGCCGATTCGCGCGCAACTGGACGCGCTGGCCGGGCTGATCAAGGCCGGCAAGGTGCGCAGTGTGGGCGTGTCGAACGAAACGCCCTGGGGCGTGGCCGAGTTCGTCCACCTCGCTGAACAGCACGGCCTGCCACGCATCGCGACGCTGCAGAACCAGTACTCGCTGCTCAACCGCGTGGTCGACAACGGCCTGGACGAGGTGATGCACCGCGCCGGCGTGTCGCTGCTCGCGTATTCGCCGCTCGCGTTCGGCCACCTGACCGGTAAATACGATGCGCATGGCGTCGTGCCCGACGCGCAGGGCGGCCGGCTGGCTCGCTTTGAGTCGATGCGCAAGCAGCGCTGGGGCCGCACCGAGGCCCTGGCCACCGCGCGCCTTTACAACGCGCTGGCGCGCAGGAATGGCCTCACGCCGACGCAGATGGCGCTGGCGTTCTGTTACGGCAACTGGCGCGTCGCGAGCACCATCATCGGCGTGACCAGCGTTGCGCAGCTCGATGAAAACCTCGACGCGTGGGGAACCCCCCTGCCGGGCGAGCTGCTGGCCGAGATTGATGCGATCCGCTGGACGCATCGCGATCCGACGCAGTAGGGTTGCCGCTCCTTCGGTCGTGCCGGGTTGGTCGTGGCGAAGAAGCCGGTCCATGTCAGCGAAACGCCGGCCACCGCGTGGTTGCGCCAGCACGGCGTGGCGTTCACCGAACACGTCTACACCTACGTGGACCATGGCGGCACGGCGGAGTCAGCGCGCCAGCTCGGCGTTGACGAGCGTTCGGTCATCAAGACGCTGGTGATGCAGGACGAGCGCGCCGCGCCGCTGATCGTGCTGATGCATGGCGACCAGCAGGTCAGCACCAAGAACCTGGCGCGTTGCATCGGCGTGAAGAGCGTGCAGCCGTGCACGCCCGACACCGCGCAACGCCACAGCGGCTACCAGGTCGGCGGCACTTCGCCGTTCGGGCTGCGCAAGGCGATGCCGGTGTTCGTCGAGGCCAGCGTGCTGGAATTGCCGCGCATCTGCATCAATGGCGGGCGGCGCGGCTACCTGGTGGGCATCGCGCCGTCGGTTCTCGTTGACGTGCTGCAGGCGCGCGCCGTGAGCTGTGCGCTTTGAGGGCCCACCGAGCGCCAGAACGCTGCGGTGCCTGCGGAATGCCGGCCCGTCAGTGCCTTCGCGAATGGCCTTGTCAGCCCGCCCGCCGAGTGGAGCAGCAATGGGGGCAGAATAGGCAGGTGCCGGTCGCTGCCTGATGCGCTTCCCGCCCACCCATGCCGACCCTCTACCCTTACGCCGCCACGCTGGCCGCCTACCTGATCGGCTCACTGTCGTTTGCGATTCTGATCAGCCGCGCGTTCGGGCTGAGCGACCCGCGCACCTATGGCTCGGGCAACCCGGGGGCGACCAACGTGCTTCGCTCGGGCAACAAGGCCGCCGCGATATTGACGCTGTTGTTCGATGCCTTGAAGGGCTATGTGCCCGTGGCGCTGGTGCAGATGTTCGGCGCGCCCTATGGCCTGGGCGAGGGCACCGCCGCCGCTGTGGCTCTCGCGG
Source organism: Rhizobacter sp. (assembly GCA_031396425.1). Lineage (GTDB taxonomy): Bacteria > Pseudomonadota > Gammaproteobacteria > Burkholderiales > Burkholderiaceae_C > JAEMQF01. The sequence goes on from JANNKS010000116.1 coordinate 12,130, forward strand.
CCTTCCTCGGCCACCTCTGGCCGGTGTTTTTCCGTTTCCAGGGCGGCAAGGGCGTGGCCACGGCGGCCGGGGCCATCTTCGGCCTGAACCCGCTGCTGGGGCTCGCAACGCTGGCCACCTGGGTCATCGTCGCGGCGTTCTTTCGCTATTCGTCACTGGCAGCGATCGTCTCGGCGGTGTTTGCACCGTTCTACCAGCTGCTGATCTGGGGCGGCGGCGAGGCGGCGGGTGCGGTGACGCTGATGGGCCTGCTGCTGGTGTGGCGCCACACGCCCAACATCCAGAAGCTGCTCAAGGGCACCGAAAGCAAGCTCGGCCAGGGCAAGCCCTCCGCGCCCGTCGTTGCCGCACTTGGGCATGGGCATGGCCACGCACACGGCCACGGGCATGGCCACGGGCATGGCCACGCACATGGGCACGCACATGGGCACGGGCAAGCATCCCACGATCACCCACCCCCCCACCCCCCCGCGCCGAAACACGGCCACAAGAAGGAATCGAAACGATGACCCACGGCGTAAGGCGTTTTCATGTCGGTGACCGCATGTCGGAGATGGCAATCCACAACGGCACGGTCTACCTGGCCGGGCAGGTGGCCGGTGATGCAACGCAGGACATCCGCGGCCAGACCACGCAGGTGCTGGCCGCGGTCGACAAGCTGCTTGCCGAGGCCGGCACCGAACGCGCCCACATCGTGATGTGCCAGATCTACCTCGCCGACATGGCCGACTTCGCGGCGATGAATTCGATCTGGGACGACTGGGTCGAGCCCGGCGACGCCCCACCGCGCGCCACCGTGCAGGCGTCGCTGGCCAAACCGCAGTGGAAGATCGAAGTGGTGGTGACGGCCGCGCTGCCGTAGCCACGCCGCGCAAGCGCGAGCACACTCGACCATCGGCCCGGGCGAGCGCGGGCAATCCGGTGAAACGTCTCATTCGCTGCGCGCTTTGCGGTTGCGCGCAGGGCGCCATGCGCCGAAACCCGAATTTGCGTGGCTAAGATGGCGCCTCTTTTTCAGCCGCGAGACTCACCCTGTGGACACCGTGCTCTTCGTCAAGGCCATGATCATGGGCATCGTCGAGGGGCTGACCGAGTTCCTGCCGATCTCCAGCACCGGCCACCTGATCCTCGCCGGTTCGCTGCTCGGTTTCCACGACGACAAGAGCAAGGTGTTCGACATCGCGATCCAGACCGGTGCGATCGTCGCCGTGATCATCGTCTACTGGCAGAAGCTGCGCAGCACGATGCTCGGCCTGGGCAACGATGCGAAGGCCCGCCGATTTGCGCTCAACGTCGGCATTGCGTTCGTGCCGGCGGTGGTGCTCGGGCTGCTGTTCGGCAAGGCGATCAAGGCGAACCTGTTCACGCCGGTGGTGGTGGCAAGCACCTTCATCATCGGCGGCTTCATCATCCTGTGGGCGGAGCGGCGAACCAGTACGGTGCGCATCGAATCGGTCGACGACATGACGCCGATGGATGCGCTCAAGGTCGGTCTGGTGCAATGCTTCGCGATGATTCCGGGAACCAGCCGCTCGGGTGCGACCATCATCGGCGGCATGCTGCTGGGCCTGAGCCGTCGCTGCGCCACCGACTTCAGTTTCTATCTCGCCATTCCAACGCTGATCGGCGCCGGCGCGTACAGCCTGTTCAAGGAGCGTGCCCTGCTG
>JANNKS010000143.1:0-8625 GCA_031396425.1 Rhizobacter sp.
GGCATCGGCAAGCCACCTTCGCCGTTGTGCGCCGGGCTGGTGCTGCTCGAGAAGCCGACCGCGCCGGCGCGCATTGCTTCGCGCACGATGGTGCACATCTGCGCCACTTCATCGGCTGTGGCAGCACGCCGCGTCGCCTGCTCGCCCATCACCCAGGTGCGCACCGATGAATGGCCGACATAGGCGGCGATGTTGACCACACAGCCGCGCTGGCGCAGCTGTTCAAGGTATTGCGGGAACGTCTCGAAGCCCCAGGCGATGCCCTGGCGCAGCACCGACAACGACATGCCTTCGACCTGCGTCAGGTGGCGCATCGTCGTCTCGCGATCGCGAGGCCGGCACGGCGCGATCGTGAAACCGCAGTTGCCGATCACGGCCGTCGTCACGCCCAGCGACGGTGACGGCCGCACGCACGGGTCCCAGGTGATTTGAGCGTCGAAATGGGTGTGGCTGTCGATGATGCCGGGCATCAGCGCCAGGCCCTCGGCATCGATGCTTCGCCGCGCCGATTGGTTGCCCGCAGCGCCAATGAACGCGATGCGCCCGTCGCCGACGCCGACATCGGTGATTTTCGGCTCGGTGCCGCTGCCATCAAAGACGCAGGCCTGTCGAAACAGACGGTCGAGCATGACTCAGGCGAACTTCAACTTCGGTTGCGCGAACAGCGCTTCCATTTCGCGCCGCAGCTGGTACGCCTTCGTCGTCGTGTCGATGGCCACATCGGCCCAGGTCAGGCTTTGCCCCTGGCGCACCGGGCGCAGCAGCTTGATGCCATTCGCCAGGCCGAGCGGCAAGCCGCCCATGTGCGCCGACGACTCGGCCGGCAACAGCTTGCCCCACACTGTGTAGCCGCCCTCGCCGTCCAACACTTCGCCGACGCGCAGGTCGCGTTTGGCGGTGGCCACCACGTCGGCGTTCCAGCAGTGCGCCACGCCGGTGGGTTCACCCCGCAGTGCCAGGCTGGCCACCGAATAACCCACCTCCAGGCCGATCAGGTGCCAGCGCTTGTACAGCGTGAAGTAGCGGCCGGTCGGGTCGGTGTGGGCGTTGTATTCCTCGAAGCAGTTCTTGATGTAGTCGGTTTCAGCTTCGACCGTGACCCACACGCCCATGCGGATGTCGTAGGGAATCTTGCGGCCGTTCGCCTCGAGCGACGAGATCACCTCCACCATGCCCTTGCGTTCAAGCACGCCGCCTTCGGCAAGCGGCCGGGTCACGAACGGGATGTCTTCCACGCTCGCAGGCGGATACAGCAGCCCATTGCTCGGCACCGTCAGTCCGGTGGCATTGGCGACGGCGGTGGACTCGATCGCAGGCTTGGAACCATCCAGAAAGCTGTTGAACATCTTCGGGTTCAGGCCGCCACGCGTTGCCTGCTCGGGTGTGAGGCCATAGTTGCCCCACACCGTGTCGGGCGTGGACTGGCTGAAATGCGGCAACCACTTGTGGCCGCGCCCGGCCGCCACCACCGGGAAGCCGCAGGTGCGTGCCCAGTCGACCAGGTCGCATATGAGCGCGGGCTGGTCGCCGAACGCGAGCGAATACAGCACCCCGGCCTTTGCAGCGCGCGCCGCGAGCAAGGGGCCACAGAAGGCATCCGCCTCGACGGTGACGTTGACCACGTGCTTGCCGTTGTCGAAGGCCAACAAACAATGGTCGACCGCTGATATCGGGTGGCCAGTGCATTCGACAATGATGTCGATGCCGGGGTGGCAGACCAAGGCTTGCCAGTCTTCGCCGATGTGGGTGCCACCCGTGCGCAGTGCTTCGTCGAGCGAGCCTGCTTCGATGCGCTGCGCGACCCATCCCACTCGGGCCAGATTGGTGCGCGCTGCAGGCGGCGACAAATCGGCGATGCCCACCAGGTGGACCCCCGGGGTGCGCGGAACCTGCGCCAGGTACATCGAGCCGAATTTTCCGGCGCCGATCAGGCCGATGCGGATGGGCCGCTGCTCGGCGGCGCGTCGTTGAAGTTGCTGGTGCAGGCTCATCGTTGGTTCGTCCGGTTCAGGCCGCCACGGCCAGTTCGTCAAGCGACGTGCGCAATGCGCTCGCCGGCATGCCGTCTTTCCACGGCAGTTCGACCGGATACGGCACGCGCAGGCAATCGTCGGGCAGGCATTCGATCGGCGAGAAATCGCGATGCGCAATGTACTCGGGCCGTTTGAAGCGGCGGATGTGGTTGCTGACGGCACACAGGCTGAGGTAGACGCTGACCCGGTTGAACGGCGAGAGGTTGCTCGCCGAGGCGTGCACCAGGCAGCTGTGGAACAGGATCATCGAGCCGGCCGGCCCTTGCGGCGACACGATGCCGCCGCCAGTGTGGCGCCCGTCCGCGCCGAAGCTGCCCTTGCCGCCTCCGCGTTCGACCAGCTGGCGAATCAGGTCGTTGTCGATCGTCCACAGCGGGTAACTGGTGGTCGTGAGGTCGTGCTTCGCATCGATCACGCCGCGTTTGTGGCTGCCCGGAATGAACATCAACGGTCCGTTGAATTCGGTCACATCGTCGAGAAAGATCGCCACATTCATTGCACGTTCGGTGGGCATCAGATCGTCGTTCTTCCAGGTGCCATAGTCCTGGTGCCATTGCCACACGTCGCCCTCGAAGGCCATCTTGCCGTTGATCTTGAATTGGTGCATGTAGAGTGCCTCGTCGAACAGCGCCTTGACGGGCTCGACCATGCGCGGGTGGCGCGCGAGTCGCGCGAACGGTTCGCTGTACAGGTGCGCGGCGAAGTTCGTTCGCACCGCCTGCGAGCCTTTCTCGCGCACGTTGTAAGCCTCCTGGCGGCGGTACAGCTCGGGCACCACCCCGCTCAGGGTCTGGATCTCTTCGGCGCTGAAAAGCGCGGGAAAGAACAGATAGCCCTCGCGCTCGAACTGTTCAAACTGGGTCTTGCTCAACTTCATGATGCCTCTCCTGCGTTGGATTTGAGAAACTGGCTCAGACGCTCGGCCAGGTGATCACTGGCCGCTTCGCTGTGTTGGTGAATCAGCGCGGCGGCGCGGTCGGCGTCGCCCTTGAAGATCGCCAGCGCAATCGTTTCATGTTCGTCCCACACGGCACTGCGTTGGCGCGATGACTGCAGCACTTCGCCCATCACGCGGCGCAGGTGGTCCCAGTGCACCTGGGCGCTGAGTTCGATCAGCGGGTTGTTCGACGCCGCGTAAATCGCTTTGTGGAACGCCATGTCGGCGTCGATCATTGCCTTGATGTTGCGACCGCGTGCGCACTTGCGCCCGTGTTCGATCAGGCGCAGGTCGATGCGCCAATGCCGGGCCGCGGCCAAGCGCGCCGCGAGGCTGTCGAGCGCACCACGCACCTGGTAGACGTTGCGCATCCAGGCCACGTCGAGCGGCGCCACCATCAGGCCGCGGCCTGGCCCGTCGAGCACAAAGCCGTCCTTCTTCAGCAGCCGCAAGGCTTGCAACACCGGCTGACGCGACACGGCAAGCTGCGCGGCAATCTCCTCCTGGCGCAGCCGCGTGCCGGGCGCGAGCGAAGCGTCGCTGATCGCATCGAGCAAGGCACGGTGCACGCGCTCCACCAGATCGGGCGCGGATTGCAGCTTGACAAGATGGGCGGACATTTCGAATCAGTGTACTCTGTATACAGAAACCAGTTCAGATACCCGTTCTGCAGAATTCGGTTCTGCGGCGTCTCTCGGTGGCCCGCCCGTATCATCCGGGCGCTCCTGCTTCGACGCCACACCCATGGGTCAATTCGCATTTCTGTCCAACAACAGCTTTCTGAAGGCGCCCGCGGCGGGAGGCCTGACGCCCTATGCCGTGGCAGGAATCTGCTGGGACGGTTCGGTCACAAACCGCCCTGGCGCGCGCTTCGGGCCACGCGCGATTCGCGAAGCGAGCCACATGCTGTGCGACGCCACGCACCCGCACTTTGACGTCTCGCCGCTCGGCCTGCTCGGCGACGCCGGCGACCTGGAGTTGCCCAACACCCGCATCGACGCGATGCGCAACACGATGCGCCCGCTGGTCGATGCGCTGATCCGGCGCCACCACATGTGCTGGCTGGGTGGCGACCACTCCATCACCCTGCCGCTGCTTCAGGCCTACCACGCCATGCTGGCGCGGCCGCTCGCGGTGATCCACTTCGACGCTCATTGCGACACCTGGACCAACCATTTCGGTGAACCGAGCGGCCACGGCACCTGGGTCTATGAAGCGATCGAACAAGGACTGGTGGTGCCTCAGTGTTTCACACAGATCGGCATACGGTCTTCAGCGACGCGCGATGCACGCGACTTCGTTCGCGAGCGCGGCGGCCAGATCTACACTGCGCGCGACCTGCGCGGCCGTGACAGCCCGACGCAGCTGGCCGATGTGCTGGTCGCGATCCGGGCACGCCAAACCCAGCATGGCACCCCTCCGGTCTACCTCAGCCTGGACATCGACTGCCTCGATCCGGCGTTTGCGCCCGGCACCGGCACGCCCGAGCCGGGAGGGTTGAACACGAACCAGGTGCTCACCGTGCTGGAAGAACTTGCCGACCTGCCGTTCATCGGCATGGACTGCGTCGAGGTCTCGCCCCCCTATGACCACGCGGAGCTGACTGCCAATGCGGCGGCCAATTTTGTCTGGACCTATCTGGCAGGCCAGTGCGCACGCCGCGCGAGCGCGGTCAAACCGTGAATGCGGTGGTCTTCTTGACGGTGCGCAGCACCAGCATCGAGTTGGAACGAGCCACATTGGGCAGGCGCATCAGCACATCGGTGTGGAAGCGTTCCAGGTCCTGCGCATCGCGGTACGCGAATCGGATCAGGTAGTCATTCGACCCGGCGACGTAGAAGCAGTCGAGAACCTGAGGTTCGTCGCGCACCGCCTGTTCGAACGCTTCGAGTTGCGCCGTGTTCATGCTTTCCAGGTTGATGATCGTGAAGCTCGTGCCATGGCGCCCCACCGCGGCGGGGTTGACCAGGGCCACATACTGGTCGATGACGCCGGCGTCTTCGAGCGCCTTGACACGCCGCAGGCAAGCCGAGGGGGACAGGTGAACCCGCTGCGCCAGGTCCTGATTCGACAGCCGCCCCTCATGCTGCAACTGGTTCAAAATTGCCCGGTCAATCGCATCCAGTTTCGCTTCGGCGGGTATGCTTCGCATTGAATTTCGCCACTTTCGGTTTTTTCGGCATCATATTGCGCGTAGCGGGGTCGACCCCTAGTGATTGCGCAAGCCTATTTCAGACCGGCCTGACTAGACTTCCCGCCAACCCCGCTGCGCGCCGAATTGGGCAGCAGCCGCCACAGGAGAACGCGCATGCTCAAGGAACTTGAACCTCAATCTGCTGTTGCCGCATCCGAAGCAAGCCAATCGGCCCCGGCGGCAATCACTGCCAAGGCGCCAGCCGCCATGGACGCGTTCTGGATGCCTTTCTCTGCAAGCCGCCAGTTCAAGTCGGCGCCGCGCATGCTGGCCAAGGCGGCGGGCATGCACTACTGGACCCCCGAAGGCCGGCAGATCCTCGATGGCGTGGCCGGCCTGTGGTGCGTCAATGCCGGCCATGCACGCCCCAAGATCATCAAGGCGATCGCCCAACAGGCGGCCGAGATGGATTTCTCGCCACCGTTCAATTTTGCGAACCCGAAAGCGTTCGAGCTGGCTGAAAAGCTCGTCAAGCTGGCACCCGCCGGCCTGAACAAGGTGTTCTTCTGCAATTCCGGCTCGGAAGCGGCAGACACTGCGCTGAAGATGGCCATCGCCTATCACCGTGCCCGTGGTGAAGGCACGCGTACCCGGCTGATCGGCCGCGAGCGGGGGTACCACGGCGTCAACTTCGGCGGCATCTCGGTGGGCGGCATGGTCGGCAACCGCAAGACGTTCGGGCCGATGCTCGGTGGCGTGGACCACCTGCGCCACACCCACGACCTGAGCCGCAATGCGTTCAGCCGCGGCGTTCCCGAACATGGCGCCGAGCTCGCCGACGACCTGGAACGCCTGGTCGCGCTGCATGACGCGTCGACCATCGCCGCCGTCATCGTCGAGCCAATGGCCGGTTCCACCGGCGTGCTGGTGCCGCCCAAAGGCTACCTGCAGCGCCTGCGTTCAATCTGCGACAAACACGGCATCCTGCTGATCTTTGACGAGGTGATCACCGGTTTTGGCCGCCTGGGTTCACCGTTCGCGGCTACCCATTTCGGTGTCACGCCGGACCTGATGACTGCCGCCAAGGGCATCACGAACGGCTGCGTGCCGATGGGCGCGGTGTTCGCCAAGCAGCAGATTCACGACGTGTTCATGACCGGCCCGGAGCACATGGTCGAGTTCGCCCACGGCTACACCTACTCGGCCCATCCGCTGGCCTGTGCGGCCGCGCTGGCGACGCTCGAAACCTACGCCGATGACGGCCTGCTGACGCGCGGTGCGAAAGTGGCCCCGACGTTTGAAGCCGCGATTCATTCACTGGCCAGTCTGCCGAACGTGATCGACATCCGCAACATCGGCGTGGTCGGCGCGATCGAACTGTCGCCGATTGCCGGAGCCCCGGGAAAACGCGCGTTCGATGTGATGCTCGCCTGCTGGGACAAGGGCCTGATGGTGCGCACCACCGGTGACACGATTGCGCTGTCGCCGCCGCTGATCATCGAAGACTCGCACATCAATCAGATTGCCGGCACCCTGACCGAGGTGCTGCGCAAGGTCGCCTGAAGCGCCGGCGCGGCTGTTCTGCCCTCCACCCGACAAGGCCTGCCTAGCGCACACCATCATGTCCCTGCTCGCCGCCGAAGAGGAACTGACCAAGAACTCCTACTACGCGGCCACGGCATCGCGTGAGCAGCGCTTTCCTGCACTGCAGGCTGAGGTGGACTGTGATGTGGCGATCGTCGGCGGCGGTTTCGCCGGGCTTTCGGCGGCGATCGAACTGGCCGATCGCGGCTTCAAGGTGGTGGTGCTCGAAGCGCGCCAGGTCGGCTGGGGTGCGTCGGGGCGCAATGGCGGCCAGGTGATCGCGGGGCTGGCATGTGACCAGTCGGTGATCGAAACACAACTCGGCCTGGACGCGTCGCGGCGCGTCTGGGACATGACGATCGAGGCGATCGAGCTGATTGGCGCGCGGCGACAACGCTTCGGCATCGATTGCGATTGGCGGGCGGGCACCCTGACGATGGCTGTGAACGCTCGCAAGGGGCACGAACTGCAAGCCGGCCATGCCGACATGCAGCGGCGCTATGGCTACCAGGCCGACTGGATTCCGCCCTCCGAGGTAGCGCGCTGGATCGACAGCCCGCGTTATCACAGCGGCGTGCACGACCCCAGGGGCGGCCACCTGCACCCGCTCAAGTATTGCCTGGGCTTGGCGCGTGCCGCGGCCGCGCTCGGCGTCACGATTCATGAAGACTCAGCCGTCCTGGGTATCGAGCCCGGCAACGTGGTGCGATTGCGCTGCGCGACCGGCTCGGTGCTCGCCGCCCATGTGCTGCTGGCCGGCAATGTCTACCTCGACGGCCTGACGCCTGGGCTGGCGCCGGCTATCGCCGCGCGAATAATGCCGGTGGGCACCTATATCGTCACCTCCGAGCCGCTGGGTGCGGAACTCGCCGGGTCGCTGATCCCTTCCGGAGCGGCTGTGTGCGACACCAATTTCGTGCTGGACTATTTCCGCACCACCGCCGACCATCGGCTGCTCTACGGCGGGCGCGTGAGCTACAGCACCACGACGCCCAGCAATCTGGCGGCCACGATGCAGCGCCGCATGGCACACACCTTCCCGCAACTGCGAGACGCCAGGGTCGAGCACGCCTGGGGCGGCTTCGTCGACATCTCGATGAAACGCGCGCCCGATTTCGGCCGCCTGCCCAGCCTGGACGGCAAGGGCGCGCATGCGAACATCTACTACCTGCAAGGCTTCTCCGGCCATGGGGTGGCGCTGACCGGCCTGGCAGGCAGGCTGGTCGCCGAAGCGATTGCGGGCAACGCCGAACGCTTCGATGTGTTTGCGAAGATTCGTCAGGGCGCGTTCCCCGGTGGACGCCTGTTGCGCATGCCGGCCCTGGTGTTGGGCATGGCCTACTATCGATTGAAGGATCTGCTGTGAAGCCGTTTGTCCTGGTGCCTGCCTGCAACCGCATGGTCGGTGATCACCCATTCCACATTGCCGGCAAGAAGTACGCCGACGCGGTGCGCCTGGCGGGTTGCCAACCCTTCATCGTGCCGTCGCTCGAGCCTGAAGAGATCGACGAAATGCTGGAATCAGCCGACGGCGTGTTCCTGACCGGCTCACCTTCCAATGTGCACCCGCAACACTTCGGCGAACCGGTGCGCGACAGCGAGTTGCCGCTCGATGTGATGCGTGACAACTGGACCCTGCCGCTGATTCCGAAGGCACTCGCGCGCGGCATCCCGTTGTTCGCGATCTGCCGCGGCTTCCAGGAAACCAACGTCGCCTTCGGTGGCAGCCTGCATCAGGCGGTGCAGGACCTGCCAGGCAAGCAGGATCACCGTGGCGCCAAGGGCGCACCCGCCGAAGTTCAGTACGGTCTGGCGCACCCCATCCACATTGAACCGGGTGGCCGACTGGCCGCCATCGTGGGCAACGCGCCGATCGAAGTCAACTCGGTGCACGGCCAGGGCGTGAACCGCCTCGCCGACGGTTTGCGCGTAGAGGC
>JANNKS010000182.1:0-2456 GCA_031396425.1 Rhizobacter sp.
CCTGCGGCCAGCATCATTGATCTGCTGGCGATGCCGGGCGCGGAGAAAATCAGATTCACTGTGCCGCGCGTTCGCAAACTGGCCAAGGCAGCGGATCTGCGGTGATGTTTCTGCTCGACACGAATGTCGTTTCGGAGCTGCGCAAAGCCAAGACGGGAAAGGCCCATGCCCGCGTTGCTGCGTGGGCCACCAAAGTCCCTGCTGGCAGCCTCTACTTGTCGGCGATCACTCTGCTGGAACTGGAGATGGGCGTCCTTCAGATCGAGCGGCGTGACCCAACGCAAGGAGCGGTACTGCGCAGGTGGTTCGACGCTCACGTGCTGCCGGCGTTCGCCGGTCGGGTGTTGTCGGTCGATACGGCCGTCGCCCTGCAGTGCGCGCGCCTGCATGTACCGGACAAACTGAGCGAGCACGACGCGATGATTGCGGCGACGGCGCTGGTTCACGGCATGACCGTCGTCACGCGAAACGTGGCCGACTTCGAGCCCAGCGGCGTGCCCGTTCTCAACCCTTGGCTCGAGTAGCTGCTCGCGGCACCCGTCGATGCAGGAAGTCCAATTAGGCTGAAAACCACCTGATCGCGCTCGGCGTCGCTACGCGAGCCGGGGTAGGCCATCGTGACGTACAACCTGCACGACCTTTCGCGGGGAGGATTGAGGACCCCTCGATTGGGCTGTTGAAGCCCAAGCAATGCTTGGAGGAATTTCCATGTCCACCTTGACGATCCGTCTGCCGGACGACAAGCATGAGCGCCTGAAGGCCCTTGCGCGGTCCAAGTCCATCAGCATCAACAAGCTGATGGACGAGCTCGCGACGGTGGCATTGGCCAACTACGATGCGAGGGTGCGCTTCGAGACTCGGGCTGCGCGTGGCAATCCCAAACGCGCCTTGGCTCTGCTCGACAAGCTCGACCGCGCCGGCTGAAGATACATCTGCCACTTGCTTGCAGGTGCAGGAACTTTTACAGGAACTTGTATCTGCCGAATAAGCTGATCTTAGGCAGTTTCTGGCTTGGCGAGGCGTTTTCGATCCTCCTCCTCTCCACCATACGAATCAAGGGCTTGGCTTCTGCCAAGCCCTTCTCGCGTTCTGAGCTTCGGCCTCGCCTGTACCGAACACCAGGCAGGCGCCGGCAGACGCACCGTCAGTTCGAAGTCTGTACGCTCACCAGCCGGCCGTTGCGGGTGTTGAATTCGCAGCGGTAGTTGAACGGCACTGCGGTCATGCCGGGGGCTCGCTGCACTGCCCCTTGACCTTCCAGGCTGGCATTGTTGTCGGCAGCCGGGCGCAACTGGCGTGAATCGGACCCGAACGCGATGCGCGCAACGCGCGGGTACTTCTGCTTCAGGTCGGCCGCCGTCGCGGTTTCGCAGGCGTCAGGGGACACGAAAGTCAGGTCGGGCTGCCAGCTCGACTCCGCCTGCACCCGGTCGGAGCCGGTTTCCCGGAACATCACGCCCGAGGTCGTCCCAGCCTTGGCGTTGTAGGCGCAGCTATACGTGAACGCAATGGTGCCACCAGCCTTGCTGTTGTAGCGGCCCTCACCACGCACGCCGGTTTCGTCGTCCTGGGTCGGCAAGAGGTTGCGCTTCGCTCCGATGAACTGCAGTTCCTGGGCGGCGCGTCCGCGCATGCGCTTGATCGTTTCGGCCACGGCAGATTCACATCGTTCTGCGGCCTTCAGCGTGTCGCTTTGCGCAAAAGCCAACCCCTGGAAGCCAAATATGCCAAGCGCGAGGCCGAGGGTTGAAAGGCGCAACTTCATGCGACGTACCGATGGAGGCAGCAATGCCGACCCATGCATGGTGGACCTTTTTGTGGCGCCGCACAAGGCGGTGCCCCCTGCCCCGGGGGCGCGAAGAAACGCTTGTGACAGATTCGCGCCGATGACGCGGTGTCGCCGATGCGACCCAATGGTGTAACACCGGCTGCGGCTCACGCAAACCCTAGCAGACGCTGATGGTGTGCGCGTCTGACAATTCGTTACAGCCGCGCCGCAGTCGACGAGCGCGGACCCACAACCCCCAGAGGAGACATGTCATGCGCAGAACTCGCACGGACGAATCGTCCGCTTCACAAACCGAACACGACCGCGTCAAACCTGCGTTCCCGAATGCCTGGGCGCGCAGCGCCGTCCTGGCGGCGTTTCTGGCACTGCCGGCTTTGGCAATGGCCACCGGAGTCAGCGTCAAGTTTGACGTCAACGACATCAACGGTAGCCCGTTTCCCAGCGATCGGTTCACGCGGCCCGACTGGTCGCAGCGCACCGGAAGACTCGTCAGTTTGCCCAAGCCGTTGTGCGCCAGTTTTCCGTCCGACTGCGCGGATATTGACGTCATCAACACGCTCGACGGCTTCAACACCCAGCCGCGCATCACGGTGCCATTCAGCGGGCCCATCGACCCCGCCACCGTCAGCAGCGATACCGTCTACCTGGTGAACCTGGGCGACACGCT
>JANNKS010000188.1:0-6596 GCA_031396425.1 Rhizobacter sp.
CCTGCATGATGCGGATGTTGGCCTGGTGCGGAATGAACCAGTCGATGTCGTCTTCGCTGCGTTCGGCCTTCGCAAGCACCGAGCGCGCCACGTCTTCGAGCACGCTCACCGCCAATTTAAAGACTGCCGGGCCGTCCATGCGCAACAAGGGGTCGCCGAGCACCTTGCCGCCTGCCACCGTTCCCGGCGTGCAGAGAATATTCGCATGCCTCCCGTCCGCGTGCAGTTCGCTGGCCAGGATGCCCGGCGACGCGCTGCCCTGCAACACGACCGCGCCGGCGCCATCGCCGAACAGCACGCAGGTGGTGCGGTCATTGAAGTCGAGGATGCGCGAAAACACCTCGGCGCCAATAACCAGGGCCTTCGATGCGGCTCCGGTGCGAATCATCGAATCGGCGATCGTCAAGGCGTAGACGAAACCCGAACAGACGGCCTGAACGTCAAACGCCGGGCAGCCTTTCACGCCCAGTTTTTGCTGCACTATGCAGGCGGTGCTGGGGAAGATCATGTCCGGCGTGGACGTAGCGACGATGATCAGGTCGATCGAGGCTGCGTCGCAATCCGCTGCCTCTAGGGCCTGGCGCGCGGCCTTGATGGCGAGGTCGCTGCAGACGTCGTTCTCGCGCGCGAAATGGCGCGCCTTGATGCCGGTGCGTTCGACGATCCACAGGTCGGACGTTTCAATGCCATTGCGCGCCAGGCGCGCCGCCAGGGCTTCGTTGCTCACCCGGTTGCCGGGCAGGAAGCTGCCAGTGCCGGTGATGCGCGAGTACGGAAAGGGTTTTGCGCTCATGCGCTCACGGTTGCATCGAACGTCTCGGAAGCACTGGCCGCCGGGCTGGCACCACCGTCGGGCATCGCAGCCAGGGTTGCCAAAATCCGGTCATGAACGCGTTCCAGCAGTCGGTTGCTTGCGGCATCATAAGCCCGATTCAGTGCCTGCTCGAAGGCATACGCATCCGAGCCGCCATGGGCCTTGAACACCAGGCCGCGCAGCCCCAGCAGCGCACCGCCGCTGTAGCGGCGGTGATCGACGCGGCGCTTGAAACGGTTCAGCACGGGCAGTGCCACCAGCGCCGCCAGGCGGGTCAGCAGGTTGCGCGTGAACTCCTGTTTAATGAAGCTGGTCAGCATCGCCGCCAACCCTTCGGCCGTCTTCAACATCACGTTGCCGACGAAACCGTCGCAGACAACGATGTCGGTCGTGCCCTTGAACACATCGTTGCCCTCGACATTGCCGTAGAAATTCAGATGCCCGCCTGCCGCCGCAAGGCGCAGCAGTTCACCGGCCTGCTTGATGACCTCGTTCCCCTTGATCGCCTCTTCGCCGATGTTGAGCAGCCCCACCGACGGGTTTTCCTTGCCGTACACGGCCGCTGCCAAGGCGCTGCCCATCACGGCAAACTGCAGCAGATGTTCGGCGCTGCAGTCGACGTTGGCCCCCAGGTCGAGCACAGTGGTGAACCCGTCGCGCTGGTTGGGCAGCACCGCCGCAATCGCCGGGCGGTCAATGCCTTCCAGCGTCTTGAGCACATAGCGTGAAAGCGCCATCAATGCGCCGGTGTTGCCCGCTGAAATGCAGGCCTGGGCGCGGGACTGGCCGCTGTCATCGGGCTTGACCAAGCCAAGTGCCACGCGCAACGACGAGTCGCGTTTGCGGCGCAGCGCCACCTCGATCGGGTCGTGCATTTCGACCACTTCCGAGGCGTTGACAATGGCACATCGCTCCCAGCCGCGGGCGGCCGCAAGCTCCGCCTCGCGCCCGACGAGCAGGATTTCGGCGTCGGGGTGCGCGGCAATGAACGCCCGGCATGCCGGCAACGTGACCGACGGGCCGTGGTCACCGCCCATGCAGTCAACAGCGAGCCTGATCACGGCAGGTTCAGGCTGCGCGCCAGAGGGTCGGCCATGCCGGCGCGCCGCGAAGGCAGACGACTCAGGCGTCAGCCTTGGTCTTCAGGATTTTGCGACCGCGGTAAAAGCCGGTTGGGCTGATGTGGTGACGCAGGTGCGCTTCACCGGTCGTCGGCTCAATGCCCGTGCCCGGGTTGTTCAGGGCATTGTGCGAGCGGTGCATTCCACGCTTGGAAGGTGACTTTTTGTTCTGTTGAACGGCCATGAGGTTCTCCTGGGGCCCGCAAAAGACTCGGGGCCAACTCGGCAGCACCTGGCTCATCTGGTGATGACCGTTTGTGTGCTGCGCAAAACCTGCGGATTCTAGCATCGTCGGGGCAACTGCCCGGTTGACCGGTTTGCCCACGCGTCCGGGAAGGGGCGTTCGCCCCGACGCCCAGTCAGGAATTCATGGGCAGAGCCGTCCAGCGCCAATCAACTCGGTCGGCCACCGCCCTTGAGCCCAGCCAGCACCGCAAACGGATGCGGCGTCTCGATATGGCGGACCGCATCGGAATCCGGCACGAGCAAGGGTTCTGGGCACTGCTCGTGTCTGGGGACCAAGGGCAAGGCCAGCAGCAACTCGTCTTCCAGCAGACCGACAACATCGAGAGCGGGCGACAGCGCGAGCACGTCGTCTTCGCTGTCTTCGTCGAGCGCTGCCGCCGCGTCTTCACCGGGCACGAAGATGAAGCTGCGCGCCACGTTCACGTGGGTCAGGCTGGGCTGGAGGCAGCGCTGGCACACCAGCGACAGATCGGCCATCGCACTCAGGTGCAACCAGACCTGGGGTTGCCCGGGCTTGGCCTTGCGCCGCTCACCCCGGATGGCCCATTCGATGTTTTTCAGCCCTGCCGGGTCCGGCTCCGCACAGGCCATTTCAGCCAGCCGGTGCATATTGGCCAATGGCCACACGCCGGCCAATTCGCCTGCCGCATCGGCGAAGGCTTCGACATCCAGACGGCGAGGATCCACCGGGCGCTTGCTCATGAACGGAGTTTACGGGGCGCGGCGGCGGGCCAATGGGACAATCCACTCCATGCTGCCGATGCCGCCCGTGCCCCGATTGATTTTGGCATCCACCTCGCGCTATCGGCACGAATTGTTGAGCCGATTGCGCCTGCCTTTCGACGTGGTGGCGCCCGAGGTTGACGAAACCCCGGGCCCGGGCGAAACGCCGGCCATGCTTGCGCAGCGTTTGGCGCGCGCGAAGGCGCTGGCGGTGGCCTCGCTGCACCCGCTCGCGGTGATCATCGGCTCTGACCAGGTCGCCGACCGGGACGGCACCCCGATCGGCAAACCCGGCAACCACGCGCGCGCCACCGAACAATTGCGCTCGATGAGCGGGCGAAGCATCGTGTTTCAGACCGCTGTATCGGTGGTGTGCGCTGCGAGGGGCCACGAAGAAACGGCGTTGATCCCGGTCGAGGTGCGTTTTCGCACTTTGAGCGACGCCGAAATCGAGCGCTACCTGCGGGCCGAACAACCTTACGACTGCGCCGGCAGCGCCAAAGTGGAAACGCTGGGAATTGCATTGCTGGAAGCCGTGCTGTCGGACGACCCGACCGCGCTGATCGGCTTGCCGCTGATCCAGACCTGCATGATGCTCAGACGCGCCGGCATCGACCCCCTGGCGGCTTCCCCGAGCGCGCCGCAGCCCGCGATCTGAGAGCCGCGCGAAAGTGACTACGCCATCTGGCAGCCTGTACCTGGTGCCCAACACCCTCGATCTGGGCGTCGACGGCAGCCTGCCGAGCCTGGACGACACTCTTGCGCCGGGGGTGATTCGAATCGCGTCGCGGCTCGAGTACTGGGTGGTTGAAAACGCAAAGACGGCGCGCTCGTTCCTGAAGCGGGTGGACGCGATCGCGCCGCTGGCGCGGCCGCTGCAGGAGTTGTCGATCATCGAATTGCCGCGCACGTCGAAAGGGCGGCAGCCCGGGCCGACTCAGGACTTGAACGCCTTGCTGGCGCCGGCCACGCGAGGGCACGATGTCGGGCTGCTCAGCGAAGCCGGGCTGGCCGCGGTGGCCGACCCGGGCGCGGCGCTAGTGCGTGCGGCGCATGCGCAGCGATTGAATGTGGTTTCATTGCCGGGGCCAAGTTCGTTGTCGCTGGCCCTTGCCGCGAGTGGCCTGAACGGCCAGGGTTTTGCCTTTGTCGGCTACCTGCCGATCGATGCCACCGCGCGTGCGCAACGCATCCGCGAACTGGAGCAGCAGTCGCGGCGCGACGGCCATACCCAGCTGATGATCGAAACGCCGTACCGAAATCAAGCCTTGCTCGATGGCCTGCTCAACGCCCTGCAGCCCACCACCCGGCTGTGCGTGAGCTGTGGCCTCACGTTGGCAGCGGGCTTCACACGCACGCTCACCGTTACCGAATGGCGTGCGGCGAAGGCAACACTGCCCAGCAACATTCCGGCGGTTTTCCTGTTGCTCGCTGGCACAGCCGCGTAGCGGTCTGCGCAGCTGTGTGCGCCGGCCTGCGAGGCGCAGCACAGTCAGGACGCGGTTTCTGCCTCGCGGCGGGCGCCGAACAACGCGGCCACTTTCTTCTTCGGCTTGATGTTGGGCGAAGCCCCGCGTGCCGGCGCACTTGCCTTGCTGTCCCAGGCGGGCGGCTCGGCGCTGCTGACGGCTTCGTAGGGTTGATCAAAGAACGGATCGGCCGAAACCCGTGGTGCTAACGGTGCAGGCCGCACCGCGGCGGGCCGCGCCGGCCGATCGCCCTCGCCTTCCGGGCGCGCACGATCACGAACGAAGTCGCGCCGCGCCGGCTCTTCGTCGAGCTCGATGGGCTCGATCTCGATCTTCTTCTTGATCAGCCGCTCGATGTCACCCACCAGACGCAAGTCGTCGCGCGACACCAGCGTCATCGCCAACCCTGATGCGCCGGCCCGGCCGGTGCGGCCGATGCGGTGCACATAGTCCTCGGCATTGAAGGGCACGTCGAAATTGATCACGGCCGGCAGGTCGACGATGTCCAGGCCGCGCGCCGCCACATCGGTGGCCACCAGCACGTCCACTTCGCCGCTCTTGAACGCCTCGAGCGCCTTGAGCCGCTCGTCTTGCGACTTGTCGCCGTGCAGCGCGTTGGTGCGCAAGCCATCGCGCTCGAACGAACGCGCCAGTCGCGCGCAACCCAGCTTGGAGTTCACGAAAATGAGCGCCTGCTTGATCGAGCGTTCCTTCAGCAGCTTCAGCACCGCGCGCCGCTTGTCGTCATTCGAGACGCTGAAAAAGCGCTGCTCGACGTTCGTCGCAGTCGCATTCGGCCGCGCCACTTCCACCAGCAGCGGGTCTTGCAGGTAACTCTCGGCCAGGCGTTTGATCTCGGGCGAAAACGTCGCCGAGAACAACAGCGTCTGGCGCGTCTTGGGCAGGTAGCTCAGGATGCGCTGCAGGTCGGGCAGGAAACCGATGTCGAGCATTCGATCGGCTTCATCGAGCACCACGTACTCGACCTGGTTCAACACGCAGTTCTTCGCTTCGATGTGGTCGAGCAGCCGGCCCGGCGTGGCGATCAGCACCTCGACGCCGGCCTTGAGCTCGGCCGTCTGCGGCTTCATGTCGATGCCGCCGTACACCACGGCGACGCGCAGTTTCGAGTGCTGCGCATATGACGTGATGTTCGCAGCGACCTGATCGGCAAGTTCACGGGTGGGTGCAATCACGAGCGCGCGCACCGGGTGGCGCGCCGGCGACATGCTGGCGTTCTGGTGGCGCAGCATCTTGTGCAACAGCGGCAACGAGAAGGCGGCCGTCTTGCCGGTACCCGTCTGCGCCGCGCCCATCACGTCGCGCCCAGCCAGCACGATGGGAATCGCCTTCGCCTGGATCGGCGTCATCAAGGTGTAGCCCTGGTCGGCCACCGCACGTTGCAAGAGCTCGTCCAGGCCCACGCTGGAAAACGCCGTGGGCGCAGGCTGGGCCGCTGCCAGGGTGTCGATGGCTTGCAAATCGGTGGGGATCAGGGTTTCCGTCATCCTCTGATTATCGCCTTTGTGCTGCGCCCTGCGCCAGCCGCTGGGTCGGGCCCTCTAGAATCGATCCCTTTTCGGCCCGTGCCCCGGTCTTCGGCCTGCCTCACCGGGCTGCGCGCCGCACATTCAGAGCCACTCCATGATTCTTGTGACCGGCGGCGCCGGATTCATCGGCGCGAATTTCGTCCTTGACTGGCTCGCCACGACCGGGGAGCCGGTGCTGAACCTGGATGCGCTGACCTACGCCGGCAACCTGGAAAGCCTGAGTGCACTGGCCGGAGACGAGCGACACCGCTTCGTCAAGGGGGACATCGCCGATCGCCAGCTGCTCGATGCGCTGTTGGCCGAACATCAGCCGCGGGCGATTCTGCACTTCGCCGCCGAAAGCCATGTGGACCGAAGCATCCACGGTCCGGGCGCGTTCATCAAGACGAATGTGGAAGGCACCTTCACCCTGCTTGAAGCCGCGCGCGCATTCTGGGCCGGGCTCGACGGTGACCGCAAAGCCGGCTTCCGCTTCCACCACGTTTCAACCGACGAGGTCTACGGTTCGCTGACCGCCGATGAACCGGCATTCACGGAACGCCACCCGTTCGAACCCAACAGCCCCTATTCCGCCAGCAAGGCCGCCAGCGACCACCTGGTTCGCGCCTGGCACCACACCTACGGCCTGCCAGTGGTGACGACCAACTGCTCGAACAATTACGGGCCGTATCAC
>JANNKS010000251.1:0-4951 GCA_031396425.1 Rhizobacter sp.
GATGGGGCCGCACACCTTCAACTTTGCCGATGCGGCGGAACTTTCGCTGCAGGCGGGGGCGGCGCTGCGCGTGGCCGACCTTGCAGCCGGTGTCGCGTGTGCGGTGGAACGGGTCGGCGCCGCCGAGCTGGCCAACTGGAGCGCCCGCGCGAGTGCATTCGCCGCGGCGCACGGCGGGGCTGCGGCGCGCATGGCGGGCGCCATCGGCGCGCGGGTGGCAAGCCGGCCCGCCGCGACCCGCGCCGGCTGAAGCTCAGCCCGCCGGCGGCACGAAGCCGCGCTCGCGCAGCAGCGCCAGCACGGCGTCGGCGCAGGCGTGCGCGTCGGTGGTGGCGGTGTTCAACCGAAGGTCGGGCGCCTCGGGCGGTTCGTAGGGCGAATCGATGCCGGTGAAGTTGGCAAGTTCGCCGCGCCTTGCCTTCGCGTACAGACCTTTGGGGTCGCGTTGTTCGGCCACCGCGAGCGGCACGTCGACGTGCACTTCGACGAAGCCGGTCGGCTCGAGGAGTGTGCGCGCCGCCTGGCGCTCGCTGCGGAACGGCGAAATGAACGCGGTCAGCACGATCAGGCCGGCGTCGACCATCAGCGCCGCCACTTCGGTGACGCGGCGGATGTTCTCGACCCGGTCCGTCGCGGTGAAGCCGAGGTCCTTGTTCAGGCCGTGGCGCACGTTGTCGCCGTCGAGCAGATAGGTGTGGTGGCCGAGCGCGAACAGGCTTTGCTCGACCAGGTTGGCAAGCGTCGACTTGCCCGCGCCCGACAGGCCGGTGAACCAGACCACGCAGGCCCGCTGACGCTTCTGCGCCGAGCGCCCGCCGCGATCGATCTGGTGCGCCTGCCAGGTCAGGCTCATGTGAATTCGCGATGCAGGCGCTCGATCTCGGCGTGCCCGCCGAGCGCGTCGATCAGCGGCTGCAGGTGCTTCTCGTAGCCGCGCCAGCGTTCGCGCCGCGTGCCGTGCACCGGCTCGCGCACCTGGGCGGCGCTGGCCGAATTGACGTAGCGCTGAGCCAGATGCGGCTGGGCGCAGGCATCGTGCCATGCCAGGCCAACCGCGCTCACGATGCGGCGCGCCTGAGGTTCGAAGTCGGCCACCACGTCTTCGTAGCGGCAGTGCCGGATCGTGGTGGGATACAGCCCCGCCCACAGCCGCAGGTAGCCCTGGTAATTGCGGTAGAAGTGCGCCAGGTGAATCAGGTCGTTCGAGTACACGTGCCCGTCGAACCCCTGCGAATAGCACGACAGACAGACGTCGAGCGGATGGCGGTGCGTGTGCAGCACCACCGCATCGGGAAACAGCAGGGCGATCAGCGGCATGAAGAGAAAGTTGCCGAGGCGCTTGTCGATGCGTCGCCGCGGCTGCGCCGTGCGCATCTGGCGTGACGTGGCTGCAAGATAGGCGCGTGCCGAGCGTTCGATCTTCGCCGCGTCGACGTCGAGATAGTGCTCGAACCCACCCGAACGCGCCTGCTGGCCGGGCAGGGCGCGCAGCCACGAGGCTTCGTTGTTGCTCAGCGCATCCGTCTCGTTGCACGAGTCGGTTTCGGGATGCGCGGCGAGCAGTTGTTCGATCAGCGTCGAGCCCGAGCGCAGCATGCCGATCACGAACACGCAGCCCGCGCCTTCGATGCCCCATCCCGCGCGACGCCGGATACGCTCGGGGGTGAAGAACGCGCGCGCGTTGTCCAGCCGCGCGTCGCGCAGCGCCGGGGCGTAGCGTCCCGCGGCGAGCCGGTTCGACAGCGTGAAATGGTGGAACGCGGAATCGAAGTCACCCTGGGCGTCGAACACCCGGCCGATCGCGTTGTGCAACGGCCGAAGGGCTTTCGGCCCCAGCTGCGGCCGCGCACCGAGCATCTGCATGCGCTGCAAATGATCGGGGTGGACGCGGCCCGGCCGGGCCCGCGCCATCACCACGTACGCCGGCGTGTGGTTTGGTTCGGCGGCCACGGCCTGTTCGGCGAACTGCATCGCCGAGTCGAGCTCGCCAAGGTGCAGGTGCAACGATGCGCACAGGCTCAGGATGCGCGCATCGTCGGGCCTCAGCGTGCGCGCCCGGTCCAGGTGAACGGCCGCGCGTTGCAGGTCGCCCGGGCCGCGCCACAGCGCCAGGGCCAGCAGGCACAGCGCGTCGGTGTCATCGGGCCGGCGTGCCAGTGCTTCGGTGAGGATCGCCTGCGCGCTGTCGTAGTCACGCGCCTGCAGTGCCCGGCGCGCCTGCGCGTGCCCCAGCCCGTTGGGGCCTGGTGCGGTGTCGAATTCAGGAGCAGGCAAGCGGGTCTTTGCGCAGGGGCCTCGGTTCGCGCGAGTCTAGGGTGGCATGCGGCGGTGGCTATTGATTCGATGTGCAACTTTGCGCAGATTGCAAAGAAAAACCCGCCACGAGGGCGGGTTGGGTGACGCCCACCCGTTTTTGCGGGTGGGCAAGCCGATCTTTGCCGATCAGGGAATGAGGTCCACCAACAGCACATTGGCCACCAGAACGTTGTTCAACTGGACCTGCATGTCCGGCGCCAAGGTTCCGGTATTGTTGATTTCGACGATGACGTTGGCGCCATCCTGGAAGATGCGCACCTGGCCCAGGCCGGTGAACGGGCCTGTGCCGAAGGTGGCCGTTGGCACGAACGCTGCACCCGCGCCGGTGGCGACTGCCGACAGGTCGATCTGGTCCTGGCCATTCACGAAGTCGGTGATGATGTCGCGCAGGCCTGCTCCCACACCGGATTCATTGGAGTTGGTGTAGACGAAGTCGTCCAACCCAGTACCACCCGTCATCGTGTCGACGCCGGTGCCGCCGTTCAGCGTGTCGGTGTCGGCGCCTCCGTTCAGGATGTCGTTCCCAGCGTTGCCGTTGAGGATGTCATTGCCCCCGTTGCCGTTGGCCGTATCCTGGCCGATGGTGCCGGCGAAGTTGTCCACCCCGGCGACGCCGGCGAGGAGGTCGCCGACGACCGTCGTTGCGAGCGACGTTACCTGCTCGGGGTTGCCTGACAAGTCGGTGAACGAAACCCGTACGCTCAGCGGCGCGTTGACCTGGGCCTGCGCGGGCGTGAATGTTGCTGCGGTAGCGCCAGCAATCGCCACGCCGTTGGACAGCCACTGGAAAGCGAACGGCCCGAGCCCGTTGGCGTCGGCGATCGTCGCCGTGGTCGCAGTCAGCAGCTGGCCTTCGGTCGGGGTCGTATCGCTGATCACCGGAGCTCCGGTGGCAGGTGAGGGTCCGACCGGCCCGAGCAGCACAACCTGATCGGTGAACTGCAGCCGCTCGACGAGGCTGATCGTGTCGACCCCGTCGGTTCCGACGTTCGCCGTGACGGTCGTCACCCCTGCCACCGTGTTGATGGTGTAGTTCGCCCGCACCCCGCTGAAATTGGCAGTGTCGGTCCCGGTGCCGCCGTTGAGCGTGTCGTTGCCGATTCCGCCAATCAGGGTGTCGTCGTTGTCGCCGCCATTCAGCACGTCGGCGGCTCCGCCACCGTTCAGCGTGTCGTTGCCGGCATCGCCATTCAACGTATCGGTGCCCCCGTTGCCGTTCAAGGTGTCGTTTTCGGCACCGCCCGAAAGGTTGTCATTGCCCCCGTTGCCGGTCAACGAATCCTGGCCCGCAGTGCCGTTGGCGTCGGCGGTGGTACCGGAGATGTCGTTCCCGGCGCCGCCATTGAAGAGGTTGCCGACGACCGTCGTTGCCAACGACGTGAGCACTTCGGGATTGCCCAGCCCATCAGTGAACGAGACCCGAACCTGCAGCGTGTTGTTGACCTGGGCCTGCGTTGGCGTGAACGTCGCCAAGCCCGCCGCGGCGCCCGGAATGTCCAGGCCGCCGGACATCCACCGGAACGTGAATGCGCCGAGCCCGTTCGCGTCCGTGATTCCCGTCGTGATCGCGGTGACCGCTGAACCTTCGGTCGGCGTCGTGTCGCTGATCGTCGGCAAGCCGGCCGCCGGCGCGTTCCCGATCCCGACGATCTGGTCGGTGAACTGCAGCTGCTCGACGTTGCGGATCGTGTCCACACCGTCCAGGCCGACGTTGTCGGTCACCGTCGTCACGCCTGCGGTGGTGACGATGGTGTAGTTCGCCCGCGGCCCTGAGAACAGCGCCGTGTCGGTGCCGCCCGTGCCCGTCAGGATTTCGCGCACGATGTGCAGATTGCCTGGGTTCACGGTGCCGGCGAACACTGCTGCCTGCAGGGTCAGCGTTGCGGCAGTCCCGGCGAGTGCACCACTCTTGCTCGTGATCACACCCCCCATGCGATCCGCGGTGCCGATTTCGGTGCCGAGCGTGTCGCGGATGCTGATGCGAACGTTCAGCCAGCGGTCGCCGTCGATGATGTCGTTGCCGCCACGGCCTTCCATCAGGTCGCTGCCGCTGCCGCCGAGCAGAATGTTGCCGGCGCTGAACGACGTGGCACCCACAGGCAGGATTGTGCTCAGGCCGTTGATCAGGGCGATCTGGCCGGCGTTGTTCAACGCATTGTTGAAGCCCGACGCTGCATCGATTGCGCCCATCTCCACCGTGGTGGCGTTGGTGCCACGCAGGATGTCGTTGTGGTTCCAGCCCGACAGGCCTTCGACCAGGTCGAAGCGATCGCGCAGCGCTTCCACCGTGGGTGGCAGCAGGCCGGTGAAGAACATGTCGGCGTCGGCACCGAAGGCGTCGCCCTTGTAGGTGACCCAGTCGAAGCCCAGCATGCCCTCGTGGCGCTCGGTGCCGCCGTCGCTGACCATGATGTCGTCGCCCGACTCGCTGTCGTAGTCGTCGTTGCCGCCGCCACCGATGATGACGTCGTTGCCGACCACGCGGCTCGCCTGGAACGGGTCGCCCATGTCGCCCTGCAACAGGTCGGCGTCGGCGGCCGAAGTGTCGCCCTTGTAGGTGACCCAGTCGAAGCCCAGCATGCCCTCGTGGCGCTCGGTGCCGCCGTCGCTGACCATGATGTCGTCGCCCGACTCG
>JANNKS010000262.1:0-5275 GCA_031396425.1 Rhizobacter sp.
TGCGACGCCGGGTACAAGGCCACGGGCACATGCACCAGGCCGAAGGTGATGGCGCCTTTCCAGATCACACGGGGCATGGAAACTCCTTGTTCGGCGCAGTGCCGCAGGTTGATGGAGGGTCAGGCAGGAGCACGGTCGGACTCAGGCGGGTTGTGGCGCAAAACCCAGCGCCGACATCGCAGACGTGAGGCCGCGTGCCGCTCTGGCGTATCCGGCCCATGGTTCATTGCCGATGTCCAGCCGCTTGTGGACCGTCTTCACGGACCAGTGGTCGCCGCCACGCAACGATGGCAGTTCGTCCCAGGCCAGCGGGACTGAGATGCCCAGGCCCGGCCGGGCCCGCGCCGACCACGCGCACACGGTGGTGGCCCCGAGCCCGTTGCGAAGGTAGTCGATGAAGATCCTGCCGACCCGGTTCTTCGGGCCGCTGCGCGCGACGAAGCGCCGCGGAATCGTCTTGGCCATGTGCGCCACGACGGCTTGCGAGAACCCCTTGACAGTGTCCCAGTCGTGCAAACGCTTCACGGGCACCACGACGTGCAATCCCTTGCCGCCGCTGGTCTTCAGGAACGACGGCATGCCGAGCTGGGCCAGGAATGCATGCACGAGCAGCGCTGCCTCCTGAACCTGGGCCCAGGGGACTCCCTCGCCTGGATCCAGATCGAAGACCATGCGGTCCGGGTGCTCGAACGACACCGTGCCGGTGTTCAGCGTGTGGAGCTCGATGACGTTCCATTGCGCCGCGGACAGCAGGCCCTGCTTGCTGGCCACCTCGATCATCGGCGGATGGTTGAGGTGGAGCGCCGGGTCGAGCTGCCGGATGCCGGGAAGCTTCCCGGTCTCGGCGTGCTTCTGGAAGAACAGCTGGCCGTCCACGCCGGCAGGGGCGCGCACCAGCGACACCGGGCGGCCCTTCAGGTGCTTCATCATCAGATCGCCGACCAGGCCGTAGAAGCGGACCAGCTCGAGCTTCGTCGTGCCCGTGCTGGCGTCGATCACGCGCTGCGGGTTCGTCACGTGGAGGCGACCAGGCAAGGCAGGCAACTCCGGCGGGGCGGTGTTCGACGCCTTGGCGGAAGCAAGGTGAAGCGCCTTCTCACGCACGATGGTGCTGGCATCCTTGTCGTCACGCAGCCCCCGGAAGACGGCATGGCGGATATGGCCTGCGCGCGTCCATTCACCGAAACTCACTTCGGCGACCAGCGTCGGGGCGACCCAGCTCGGCTTGCCGTCGATCTTCGAGCCGGCAGCGAACGGGCTCTTGGTCCGCACCCTGGTGTCGAGAGCCCTCTTGATGTCCTTCAAGGCCCGTTCGGTGAAGCCGGTGCCGACATCGCCGGCGTACCGCAAGGCGCCTTGCGCATCGTTCACACCCAGCAGAAGCGCGCCGAAGCCGGTGCGCGCACCCTGGGGCGCGGTGTAGCCGCCGATCACGAATTCCTGTCGCTGGCTGCATTTCAGCTTGACCCAGTCTGCCGACCGGGAAGACCGGTACATGCTGCTGCGGCGTTTGGCGATGACGCCCTCCAGGCCGAGCTTGCACCCCGAGGCCACCACGCTTTGCGGTGCAGCATCGAATTCCTCGCTGAAGCGGATTTGGTCGGCATTCGAAGCCGCGAGCAGGCCCTTCAGGAGCAAGCGCCGCGCTTGCAGGGGCGCGCTGCGCAGGTCGTGCCCGGCAACGTAGGGCACATCGAACAGGTAGAGAACCAGATCGTTCATGCGTTGCGTGTCGAACGCCTGCTGCAGCGCGCCGAAGTCCGGGATGCCCGCTTCGTTCGGCAGCACGATTTCCCCGTCGTACCAGCCTGGGGGCAGCTTCAGGCGTTCGAAGGCGCCCTGCAGCGGCCGCAATTTCGATGTCCAGTCATGGCCATTGCGTGTCAACAGGCGGGCACCCGAAGCGTCGTTGCGCACCAGCATGCGATAGCCGTCGAACTTGATCTCGAAGAGCCACTCGGCAGCATTCGGTGGCGGGCCCGCCACCAATGTGGCCAGTTGAGGCGACAGCGTGTTCGGCAAAGCAGAGGGCACCGCCTCGTTGGGCAGGTTCAAAGCGGTCGTCAATCGATGGCCATCGCCGGCGGCCGTCGCGCCGTGTGATGCAGATCCGAGGTGCTTCACGCTGGCCGGCAGTTCATCGACCACGCTGTACTCGGCGGCTGCGCGGGCAAACGAGTCCTTCTCCTTGATCAGCAGCCAGGCTGCCTGCTTCTCACCCTTGCCCTTCATTCGCACCAGCACCCACCGTCCGTTCAGCTTGTGGCCCTGCAGCTCGAACTTCAGGTTGCCGTCTCGAACGCCTTGCTGCGGGTCGTGCAACGGCGCCCAGGTGCCGGCGTCCCACACGATCACCTTGCCCGCGCCGTACTGCTTTGCGGGAACGGTTCCTTCGAAGTCCGCATAGGCAAGCGGGTGGTCCTCCACCTGCACCGCCATGCGTTTGACGCTCGGGTCGAAGCTGGGCCCCTTCGGCACCGCCCAGCTCTTCATCGTCCCGTCGAGTTCCAGCCTGAAGTCGTAGTGAAGTGCCTTGGCCCAATGCTTCTGAACGACAAACTTCAACCCGTCGGTAACGGACGGGCCGCCCTGCGCGGGCTCGGGGGTCAGAGTGAAGTCGCGCTTCGACTTGTAGGCCCGCAGTGGATCGTCTGCCGGCTCGAGCGAGGGCTTTGGACGCCGGTTCATCTTCCGGCCTTGGGCTGGTCCCGCCGGAACGGGACGAAGTTGAATGAGTTCACTGGAAGCTCCGCGGCCGATGGTCGACCCGAAAGGCACATCCGTCCGTGCGATGGCAGACCGAACCCTGCGATTCGCGCGGTGGAGACGCCATTGCGGTGGCGCATGAATCCAGGCTGCGCAGAGGCAGTTGTAGGACGCGGACCACGACGAAAGACGCAATCCGCCGATGGGCAATGTGCCGCGATGCAGGAAAACTCGTTGTCGCCGGTTCAGCAGGTTGACCGGGGTGTCATAGACCATTCGTGAAACGGGGGCCCATTCATGAACACGCAACGAAGTGGCACAAACAAGGCGATGAGTGCGGCGCGCTTGCCGGCAAAGGCGCCGGTGGCGCCGGGGTCCGGGCCCGCGCCGTACGGCGAGGCGCTGCCGCTGCCGCACGAGCGCGATGAATCGACCAACAGCGTCGCCAGTGCGCCCGATGCCGTGATCGAGCAGGCCAAGCGCGACCTCGACGCCGGCATGGTGGACACCGACATGCGCGCGACGCCTGGGCTGGACGCAAGGCGTCGGGCGAGGCTGGTGCCAGGCCCTGGCGGCAAGCCGTCGGGCTCATGAACAGACGAACGAATTCGACATGCATCCGACAGGCGCGGGTCACACTGCGCACCACTGCAAACCTCTCGGAGATCGCCACTTTCTGATCGGCCGGCTTGGCCGTGTGAGGAGTCCTATGGAAACGAAGCCATTGCGCGCTGAGCCGATGAACAATGATCTGCGCGTGATCGTCGTCGACGACGTGGCCGATTCAGCCGACACGCTGGCTTGCCTTATCGAATTGAATGGCTACCGGGTGCGTACCGCCTCTGACGGTGCCGCCGCGCTGGCGCTCCTGTCGAGTTGGCCTGCGCTTTGCATGATCCTGGACATCGACATGCCGGGCATGGACGGCCTGGAACTGGCGCAGCGCCTGCGCGCGGAACATGGCGACAACGTCGTGATGATCGCGATGACCGGTTGGGCCGAGACCGACCCGCGCGTCGCGAAGACGTTCGAAATCGTCGATCACTATTTGCACAAGCCCGTCGACCCCAGGGTTCTCGATCAGTTGCTGCCCCCAGTCTGATGAGGCTTGCGGAATTCATCGTCGGTAAGCTGGAGTTCGAGCAACACGATGTCGGGCTGTTGCAGGGAGATCTGGCGGCGCGCGTCGCGCAGGGTGTTGGCCCCGGCGACTGAGAAGGCTTCACTCACGATCAACGCCTTGAGTGAAAGCGCGGCGTCTACGTCATCTTCAACGATCAGTGCATGCGGCATCAGCTGCGCCTCCGATCAACCGCACTGCCGCAGAGATTGCCGCAGCCAAGCCCCTTTGTCGGTGCCATATTTGCACCGTTATCGAGGCGGGATTCAGGCGTAGGGGCTCAGCATGCGTTCGTCTTCCGGGTCGTCCGCAATGAAGGCCGGAACCAGGCCTTGGTCGGGCTCGACCGGAAGCAAGCCCGGCTCGAACTCGTCCGCATCGTCGTCCCTGTGCTGCGGCATGCGCGGGGTTTGCGTGGTCATGTCGATCACCTAAGGGCTGCTCGCCCGCTTGGCCGGTGCCACCGGGGCGGAATGGTCGTTGTTCTGTCCGGCCATCGGCATCGCAGCCGATTCTTCGGCGCGCGTCATGGATTGATTGGCGCGGCCGGCGGTGGCGGCTCCCTTGGGCACATCACCCGCGGGTGCAACGACGGTGTCGGCCGGTGGCACCGAAGTGCTGCCGGCCGTGGGCGCTGCCGAGCCGGTGTTGACGGTGGCACGCTCCATCACTGGCACCGGGACGTTCGACGGACGTTTGTCGCAGGCGCCCAGGAAAAGCGCTGCAATGCCGGCAACGACCAACGTGACTCGTGTTTTCATGGGCTACTCCGCAAGGGTTGGAATGAAGTAGAGCCATCGTCGATCGATGCCGGCATGCCGGCCAGCGGTCGGCGTCTTGTTCGGCCGTAGGACAGCAACGCGTCCACACCTGATTGCGCACAGCCGGGTAGCGCCGCCATGCCACGCTCGACCCCGGCTTTCGCCGAGGTCACGGGCTGGGGAACGGGGCTTCAGGCCTCGATCGTTTCGGCTGAGTGCGCCGTCAGAACCTCCTTGCGTGCGGCCATGCTGGCGCCGACGGCATTCAAGTCCATCGTCGACTTGCGACACTTGGGAAAGATCTCGTCCTGTTCTTCCTTGACGTGGTGGTCGATGTACTCACCGAGCACGGTGAGTTTTGCGTCATAGCAGTCCTCGCTCGGGCTCATGTCGCGGATCTGCGCGATCAAGTCCTTGCACGAGGCATGCTCGACCTCGGCTTCGTCAAGCAGGTCGGAATCCACGCCCGCCTCGCGCGCTGCGGGATAGAAGATTTCTTCTTCAATCGTCGCGTGTGCGCTCAGCAACATGCAGATCTGCTCGGCCAGCGGCTGGCGTTCGGCACCGGCGATGTCTTTGCCGACCAGCTTCTTGTACTTCTGGAACAGCGCGTGCACTTCCTTGTGGTCGTCGATCAGCAGCTTGATGGCGTCGACTCCCGCGGCGGCTGGCGAGGCTTTTTTGGTGG
>JANNKS010000270.1:0-23464 GCA_031396425.1 Rhizobacter sp.
GACGATCAGGTTGCGTCCTTCGACGAAACCCAGTTCACCCAGGCGCTGCATGAACACGACGTTGTAGGACTCGCTGCGCAACGCACCCGAGGACAACCAGCCCAGGCGGTAGGTGAGACCGGTTTGCTGGGCCCTGGCCGCATTGCCGAGCGGCAGCGTGGCTGCGCCCGCGAGAAGGAAACTGCGTCTGTTGGTCATCGTCTCGCTTTCGCCGTCGATCGTGGTGATGCCGCCATGATGCCGTCTTGTCTATTCGATGATGCGATCCGCGCGCAGCCGCAGCGCCTGAGGCACCACGACGCCCAGCGCCTTCGCGGTCTTCAGGTTGATCACCATCTCGATGATGTTGGGTTGTTCGATCGGCATGTCGCCGGGCCTGGCGCCGCCGAGCAGCTTGACAACTTGCTCGGCGGCGCGCCGGAAAGCGGCCGAGAAATCGGGCCCGTACGACATCAGGCCACCGCTGTCGGCCCAAAGGTTGTTGGTGAAGACCGACGGTAGCTTGTGCTTCAGCGCCAGTTCGGGGATCAAGCGACGGCCCGGCACAAAGAAGGAAGATCCGAGTGCCACCATCGCGTCGGCCTTGCCGCGCGCAAACGTCGCGAACGCCGCGGAGAAGTCATACGGCGCTGCCTTGAACTCGTGCACCACCAACTCAAGAGCCAGCTTCACCGCGGCATCCCGCGTGACCTGGAGCTGCCCGGCATTCGCCACGTCCGCCAGCACACCCACGCGGCGCGCCCTGGGCAGCAACTCCTTGAGCACCTGCAATCGTTTGGCAGGCAGCTCGGTCTGCAACATCGACACGCCGATGATGCGCCCGCCCGGTCGCGCCAGGGAGCTCACATGGCCGGTGGTCACCGGGTCATAGTCGGCCGTGACGATGACGATCGGCGTTGCGCTGCTGGCCTGTTCAACCGCGCGCAAGGCCGCTTCTGCCCCGGGCGCGAAGATCACATCGCAATTCAGGCGCGCCAGTTCGGTAGCCAGTTCGGGCAGCCGCTCGTGCCGGCCCTGCGCGGTTCGGTGTTCGATCACCAGATTGCGCCCCACGGCAAATCCGAGTTCGGCCAGACGTTGAACAAAAGCCATGTTGTACGGCTCCGTACGCAAGGCGCCGCTGGCCAGCCAGCCCAGGCGGTAGCTGCGGCCCGGCTGCTGGGCCATGCCGGAACGACCGGTTGCCAGTGCGCCGCCGGCCAGCATCAGGAAATCTCGTCGTTTGCTCTTCATCGAGACGGCTCGAGGGTCTGCAACGCTGCGAGCAAGCCGATGCAGGGGCAGCGGTTCATCATTCGATCACTTCGTCCGCACTCACGAGCCACGACTGTGGCACCGGTATCCCAAGCGCCTTCGCCGCCTTCAGGTTCACCACCAGTTCGAGCTTGGTCGCCTGCTCGAACGGCATTTCCGCGGGTTTCGCACCCTTCAGGATCTTGTCGGCCAGCGCTGCCGCGCGCCGAGCGATCGACGTGTAATCCGATTGATACGACGCCAGGCCACCGCCTTCCACCAGGTAGCCTTTGTCGCCCCACACCGAGGGCAGCCGATGCTTCGCAACCAACTCGCCGAGCCGGGCGCGGTGGACATAGAACGTGGCGTCGGCGAGCACGAGCAGCCCGCCGGCGCGTTCGCGCGCCAGCGTGGCGAACGCGGCTTCGAATTCGTCCGGGCCGCGCGCATAGAGTCGCAAGATCTTCACGCCCAGCCGTAGTTCGAACTCGGCGTACCTTCGGTCCGTCGCCGCGCTGCCAGGCGGCAACGTGTTGGGGTTGCCGAGGATGCCTAGGCGCTGCGCCGCTGGCAACAAGTCCTTGAGCAACTGCAAACGCTTGGCGACCAGTTCGATGCCCCACGCACTCACACCGGTCACGTTGCCGCCCGGGCGCGCCATCGTCGCCGCGAGCCCCATCTCCACCGGGTCGTCCACGCCCGCCGCGACGATCGGCACCGTGCCGGTCGCCACCTTGGCCACGAGCGCCGGGCGCGGGCCCATGGTCACCAGCACGTCGGGGCCGAGCGCCAGCAATTCGTCCGCCAGCGCGGGCAACCGCTCGGGCTTGCCTTCGGCAAAGCGGAAGTCGATCGCGAGGTTGCGGCCCTCTTCATGGCCCAGCTCGCGCAGGGTCTGGCGAAACGGCTCGATGAAGACGCGCTGCACGTTCGCGTCCGGCGTCGTGCCGCCGAGGAATCCGATGCGTGCCTTGCGCGGTTGCGAGCGGCCCGCCGACGGCGCGGTGATCAGAATCAGCGCCGTAGCCGAAAGTGTTCGTCGTTTCATTGAATCACCTCGTCAGCGCGCAGCCGCAGCGCCTGCGGAAGGGTCAGGCCCAGCGCCTTCGCGGTTTTCAGGTTGATCACGAGCTCGAATCTGGTGGGCCGCTCGACCGGCAGGTCACCCGGCTTGGCGCCTTTCAGGATTCGATCAACGTAAGACGCGATGCGTTCGTACAGGCCGTTCAGGCTGGTGCTGTAGGTCATCAGCCCGCCGTCCACCACCTGCTCGCGCCACTCGTAAATCGCCGGCAGCTTGTACTGCGCCGCGAGCGCGATGATCTGCGCCCGGTCCCGCACGAAATACTGGTGCGAGCCGACCACCAGGCCGGCAACGCGTTCGCGCGCGATGGTCGCGAATGCGCTCGCGTAGTCGCCACTGCGCACCACGACGACCGAAAGCTCGATGCCCAACTGCTGGGCCGCCGCGCGCGTTTCCTGCACCTGCACGCGGATCGCTTCGTCTTCGGGCACGAGCAGGGCCACGCGCTTCGCGGTGGGCACGGCCGCCTTCAGCAGTTCCAGCCGTTTGCCGGCCAGCGTGCCGTCGGGAGCGATCAGCACGCCGGTCACGTTGCCGGCCGGGCGTGCCAGGCTGTCGACAAGGCCCAGCGCCAGGGGGTCGAAATTTCCGTACAGGATGATCGGCACCGTCGCCGTGGCCGCCTTCGCAGCCTGCACCGCGGGGGCGCCGACGGCGATGATGACGTCGACACCGGCCTGCACCAGTTCACGTGCCAACGCCGTCAGCCGATCGGTCTCACCGCCAGCCCAGCGCCTTTCGATCACCAGGTTGCGGCCCTCAGCGTAGCCCGCGTCACGCAGCGCATTCGGGATGCCCACCGCGATCGGGTCGGTTGGTGACAACGGCGGCGCAGACGGGCGCAGGATGCCGACGCGATGGACCTTCGCAGCTGTCTGTGCGCGCAAGGCGTGCGGCGGCAGCAGCAGGCCGAGTGCCCACGCGTGCACGCAGCGGCGTCGCGTCAGCGGCATTCATCGACCCTCACATTGGCTTGTTTCGGCTGCATCAGGTCGCTTCGAGCCGGATTCCGGCAACGCACGATCGTATTCGTTGGCGGGCCGGCGCGCGAGGCACGAGCGCTGATCAGGGGTCATGCGGGAGCGCACAGAGCGGGGCCTGGCCCGCCGAGGCGAACCCGGCGAATCATTCGATCACCTCGTCGGCACGCACCAGCAGTTCCTGCGGGAAGGTCAGCCCGATTTCGCGCGCGGTGCGCTTGTTCAGGGTCAGGTGGATCAGCGTCGGCTGTTCGATCGGGATGTCGCCCACGCGCGCGCCGCGCAGCACCTGGTCGGCCATTTGCAACGCGCGCTTCGCAATGCCGTTCAGGTGCGCGCCGTAGCTCAGCAGCCCGCCCGCGGGTGCATACGCCTGGTGCATCGAGACCGACGGCAGCTTTGCCGCCCGCGTCAGAGCGGCAATGCGCGCGTATTCCGGGTAGAGACCGGGGTCAAAGTTCACCAGCAGCACATGGTCCGACGCCGGCGTCAGCGAAGCGACATGGGCGTCGATCTCGCGCACATCGCGCACCTGCAGCGGCACGAACTCGGCGATCACCTGGCGTGCCAACTGGCGCCCGCGCTCCATCGCCGCGTCCAGCCCGGGGTTGGGCGGGCCGGCGTAGAAGAACATGGCACCGAAGCGGCGCGCCTTGGGCGCCACCTGGCGCGCCAGCTGATACAGCTTGGGCCGGATGTCGTCGAACATGTACACCAGCCCGGTGACGCTGCCGCCGGGCCGTTGCAGGCTCGCGGCCAGGCCGGCAGCGACCGGGCTGACACCGAACATGATCACGATCGGGACGCGGTCGTTCTGGCGCTTGATCGCGCTGGCCACAGCGTCATGGCCTGCAATCAGAACGGCCGGGCGCAACGCCAGCAGTTCGCGCACCGTGGCGTCGAGGCGTTCGAGGCGCGCATCGACCGTGCGCAGTTCCAAGCGCAAGTTGGCGCCTTCACGCCAGCCCAGGCGCGCCCACTCGTCCCGCATTTCTTTCTCGACCCCGGCCGAGAGGGTGACGTCAGAGATTATGCCCACGGTCACCGGCCCGCCGCCTGGCGGCGCAGCTTGGGCACGTACCAGCGACGGCAGCGCCAGCGCGCTGGATTGCAGGAGGGTTCGGCGTTTCATTCGATCACCTCGTTGGTTCGGAACAGGCGCTGTTGACTCAGGTCTTCAGCAGCGAAACCGCCAGCACACCTGCCTTGGGCGCACGGCGGGCGAGTTGCCGGTCGAACGTGACGAAACGCTCGCCATCACGCCGTTGTGCTGCATGCAGCGCGTCGGCGAAGTCGAGGCCCGCCTCGTAAGCTTGCAGCGCCTGCTGGGTGAGCACGGGGTCCAGCGCATCGATGTTCTGCAACGCCAGCAGGTCACGAAAACTGGCCGCGATGAGCGCCGCGTCCAGCCTGTAACTGCCGCGCAACACCCACTCGCACTCCATCAACACCGACGGCGCCACCGTGCACGGTTCGGACGCCACCAGCTTTTCGGCCGCATGCGCCTGCTTCGGATCGTCACCAACGATCAGACGCAACACGACGTTGGTGTCGAGCGCGGCCATCAGCGCGCTGGCTTACGGGTTGCCCGGGCCTTCAGCGGCGGCGCGGTTGCGGGTGCGAGCAGCGCTGCCTCGCGCAGCACGGCAGCGTCCATCTGGGTCAAGCTCACGGCGGGCCCGCGATAAGCCACCCGCCGGCGAATTGCCGCCAGACCGGTGGTGAGTGCGACCTTGTTCGTCGGCCCCGTCGGGCTGAGCAACACACCTTCGGGCGTGTCACGCACTTCCAGCTGCGTGCCCGGGCCCCAGCGCCGCGCCACGCGAAGCGACTTGGGGATGATGACCTGGCCCTTGCTCGACAACACAGTGGTACGCATGGTGGATCTTGAACTAGTAAGGTTGGAATCTTACCATTGGTGCGTGGCACGGCCCATCGGTCGGGCCGGGCAAGTTGGGTGGCGTGGCCCGACTGGGACGCACCGCCGCGCGACGGCTCACGTAGACTGGAACGAGCGCTTTTGCGGCATCCCGCCGCCGATCGGAACGCCGCATGACCAGCACCGCCTCGATCCCCGTCCCGCAGACCGAATACGCGCTGTCCGACGGCGTGAGCATCGCCTTCCAGGTGTTCGGCAGCGGCGCGCATGACCTGGTGGTGGTGCCGGGCATCATTTCCCACGTCGAGGAGAACTGGCGCCTGGACAGCTATGCGCGCATGCTGCGGCAACTCGCGCTGGCCTTTCGCGTCATCGTGTTCGACAAGCGCGGCCAGGGTATGTCCGACAGCATGCAGGGCGTGCCCACGCTCGAAGAGCGCATGGACGATGTGCGCGCCGTGATGCAGGCCGCCGGCTCGCCCAAGGCGGTGTTGTTCGCGTCCTCGGAAGGCGGGCCGATGGCGGCGCTGTTCACGGCCAGCTACCCGGCGCTGGTCGATCGGTTGATCATGTACGCCTCGATGGCGCGGTTCACGAAGGCGCCCGACTACCCGCACCGCGCCGCGCTCGAACGCATGCTGCAGGTGGTGGTCGACACCTGGGGCACTCCGAAATCCGCGCCGATGTTTGCGCCCAGCCGTGCGGACGACGCGGCCTACTGCGATGCGGTGGCGCGCTACCAGCGGCAGAGCGCGTCGCCCGGCGCGATCAGGCGCCTGATGGTGGCGAACGATCAGATCGACGTGCGCGCCATCCTGCCGCAGATCCGCCGGCCGACACTGATCATTCACCGCCGCGGCGACCACGTGGTGAGCTGTGCGAACGGGCGCTACCTCGCTGACCACGTGCCGGATGCGGTGTACCTGGAATTGCCGGGTGCCGACCACATGGCCCCTGAAGGGGATTCGGACGCGATCGTCGATGCGATTCAGCATTTCGCGGCAGCGAACTCGGTGCGCGCGCCCGAGCACCCCGCCGAGCGCTGGCTCGCCACCGTGCTGTTCACCGACATCGTCGGCTCGACCGAACTTGCCGCGAAACTCGGCGACCGCGCGTGGCGCGACCTGTTGCAGCAATTTCACGCCATAGTCCGCGCGCAGCTCGAAACCTTTCGCGGCCGCGAAATCGACACCGCGGGCGATGGCCTGTTCGCCACCTTCGACGGGCCGGCGCGGGCGATCCGCTGCGCTGCGGCAATGGCCAGCGCCGTGAAGGCGCTCGGCTTCGAGATCCGCGCCGGCCTGCACACCGGCGAAGTGGAGACAAATGGCGACAAGGTCAGCGGCCTGGCAGTGCATATCGGCGCACGCGTGATGGGGCTGTCCAGCGCGGGCGAGGTGCTGGTGTCGAGCACCGTGAAAGACCTGGTTGCCGGTTCAGGCATCGGTTTCGATGAGCGCGGCGCACATGCTTTGAAGGGCGTGCCGGGGGAGTGGCGGGTGTTCCGGGCGTTGCTGGAGTGATGGTTGGCGTGGCCCGATCGAGCCGCCGAGCACACGGGACAGACGGGCGCAGCTACTGAATCACCTCGTCGGCGCGCAGAAGCCCGAGGCGTTTGCCTTCCAGCGGGCCGGTGTGTTGCGCCAGACCGGTGAGGTGGCCTTCGGGCCGGCCGAGGCTGGTGACCAGCCCGAGCTGGACCGGGTCGCCGCCGATCGCGAACACGATCGGCTCGCTGGTCGTCGCGGCCTTCGCCGCGAGGGCGGCGTTCTCGCCACCGGTGGCCACCAGCACCGCACGAATGGACCGGGTGAGCCGCTGTTCAGAAAGCCGATGATCGCCAGCGGCGCAATCTGGGCGCGCCCCTGCCCCGGCCAGCCGAGAAGCGCGCCACCCACGGCCTGGAGCACGAAAGCACGCCGGTGCTTGCAGGTCGAGTGCCGGACGACAGGTTCGGCGGCGGTTTCCAGCTTGTCGGCGTTCATCGAGGAGTGGCGGGCCACCGTCGTTTGAAGCAGGGTGGTGGTGGTGCCCGCGGGCGGAGGCCCCATTCGCGGTGTCCTGGCTCTTGGAGCGCCCGGCTCGTGGTGACGCGGCCGGCCGTTGTGGGCCTGGGTGGTGCCCCGCGAGCGTGGGCCGGAGAACGGGGGCGCCGCCGCCGCCCTGGCGCGCAGTCGCTGGGGGGCTGGGCCTGCATGGACAAGACGGGTTTCGCTGGGAACCCCGGGCCACCTGCGCTCGCGCAGAGCGTGGCCTGCGTGCAGCGACGAACCGCGCCGTGCAGCCGGCCGATATTCCCGGGCGGCGTCGCCGAGGCGCGCAAACCAGTGGTGCGCAGCCCGGATAATCGCGATGACAATCGTCATCCCCTCGCGACCGGCGGCGGGTGCGGCCGCGACAGGCTTGCCCAGCCTCAGGAACGATGCAAATCTCCGTCACAGAAATCCTCACGATCGCGGTGTCCACCGTGAACGCTGCGCTGTCCACGCCGGCCGGCATGCTGGCGCTGGCCTCCGCGGGCATCGCCTCGGCATTGACGGTGATCAGCACGTTCCTCAAGACGATGATCCCGCTGCGCTGGCTGGCGGTGGGCAGCAACGTCGGTTTCTTCTTCTACGGCTTGCTGTACCCGTCATTGCCGATGATGCTGCTGCACGCGGTGCTGCTGCCGATCAACATCTATCGGGCCATCGAGATGATCCGACTCACGCGCCGGGTCACGCGTGCCGCGCAGCGGGGCGACCTGTCGGGCGTGTGGCTCAAGCCGTACATGAAGCGCCGCGAGATGAAAGCCGGAACGGTGCTGTTCCACAAGGGCGACCTGGCCGACCATCTGTACTTCCTGGCCGAGGGCCGTATCGAACTCGTCGAGATCGGCACCTTCATCCCGCCTGGCCAGATCTTCGGCGAGATCGCGTTCTTTGCGCCGGACCGGCGGCGCACGCTCACCGCGCGCTGTGCCGAACCCTGCGCCGTGCTGACGATCGACGAGAGCAACCTGAACCAGCTCTACTTCCAGAATCCCTCGTTCGGCTTCGAACTCGTCTCGCTGATTGCGGGGCGCCTGATCGCCGATGTCGAGCGGCTGCGGGACCAGGCAGCCAAGTCGGCGGCGCAATGAAGGCGGGACGGTGACGCTGCAGCGCCGGCGGGCATCAAAGCCGCTCGCGCCGGGCCGACTCGTGCAGAATCGATCCATGCCGTTTGGAACGCTGTTGCGCGCGCTGCCTTCATGGGCCTGATCCTGCACCACATTTTCTGGCGCCTGGGCTGGGTGGACCATCCCGACCACCGCGGCGAGCGGGTGATCACCTATCCCGCGCTGGTGGTGTGCGAGGAATGCGACTGTGTGCATGCGCGCGAGCGGCTCGCTTCAAGCCAGGTGGCGCGTTGCTCGCGTTGCGGCGCGCTGCTCGGGCGCGGCCACCGCCTCGGGCCGGAAGGCTTGCTGGCGCTGTCGGTGGCGTCGCTGCTGGTGTTCATCATGGGCAACGTGGCCGACATCGTGACGCTCGACCTGGGCGGCCTGCACGTCGAGGCGACCTTGCCCGAGGCCATCGCCCAGACCTGGCGCACCGGGCAGCGGGCGGTGGCCTTGCTCGCCGGCGCGACTGCGTTTGCGTTCCCGCTTGC
Source organism: Rhizobacter sp. (assembly GCA_031396425.1). Lineage (GTDB taxonomy): Bacteria > Pseudomonadota > Gammaproteobacteria > Burkholderiales > Burkholderiaceae_C > JAEMQF01. The sequence goes on from JANNKS010000270.1 coordinate 8,810, forward strand.
CGTGATCCTGCTGCGCCTGTGGGTGCTGGTGCCGCTTGCGCTCGGGCGGCGTTCGGCGGCGTTCCTGCCGGCGATGCGGGCGCTGCACTGGGTGACGCGCTGGAGCATGGTCGAGGTGTTCCTGCTCGGCACGCTGGTGGCGATCGTGCGCAGCGCCGGCATGGCCACCGTGGTGCCGGGGGTGGGCATTTTTTCGTATGCGGCGTTGACGGTGCTGTTGACTGCCAATCATGTCGCGGGCCTGCATGGCCTGTGGCAGCACGCCGAGGAGTGCGCAGCATGAACGCGGCCGCTGACATTCGGGCAGCTCCTGGCGACGCGCCGGCCGGTGCCGATGCGCCAGAGTTGACCACGGCGTTGGCGCAGGGGCTGTGGAACTGTGAATGTTGCGGCCTGGTGTCGAAGGCACGCGCCGAGACCGGCGACACGCCACGCTGCCCTCGCTGCCTGTTCGCGCTGCACTCGCGCAAGCCCTACAGCGTGCAACGCACCTGGGCCTATCTGGCGGCTGCGGTGCTGCTGTACATCCCGGCGAACGTGCTGCCAGTGATGGGCACGGCCAGCGTGCTGGGCAAGTTCGAGCACACCATCCTGGGTGGCATCGTCGAGCTCTGGCATTCCGGCTCGTGGGAGCTGGCGGTGATCGTCTTCATCGCCAGCATTGCAGTGCCGATACTCAAGATGGCCTCGCTCGCGCTGCTGACGTTCACGGCGCAGCGCCGCTCGCAGTGGCGCCAGCTCGAGCGGGCGCGCCTGTACCGGCTGCTCGAAACGGTGGGCCACTGGTCAATGCTCGACGTGTTCGTGGTCGTCATCCTGGTCGGCATGGTGCAGTTCGGCGCATTTGCGAGCGTGAGCCCGGATTCGGGTTTGCTCGCTTTCGGCGCGGTCGTGATTGCCACCATGCTTGCTTCGGCAAGTTTCGATCCGCGGCTGATCTGGCCGGAACCCAACGCCGCACCCACACCCTCCGATCGTCGTCCGATGCGCCGGCGCTGGGGCGGCTTCAAGCGCCCCGCATTGCGCGGGGCCCCAGCCCATGAGTGACACCGTCGACACCCCAGCACCACCCGTCCCGCCGGCCGGCCGCACCCCCGGCGCGGCGCCGTTCCCCAAGCCGGTGATCGTGCGCGCGAATCGGCTGCGCTTCTCGCTCGTGTGGATCGTGCCGCTGGTCGCCCTGCTGGCCGGCACCGTGCTGGTGGTGCGCACCTTGCTGCAGACCGGCCCGCTGATCACGATCACGTTTCGCAACGCCGAAGGGCTGGAGCCCGGGCGCACCGAGGTGCGATTCAAAGAAGTGGTGGTCGGGCGCGTCACCAAGGTGGGTTTCAGCCCGGACCGCGGCCGCGTGGTGGCGACCGTGCGCCTGGACAAGGCCGCCGCGGGCATGGCGGTGAGCGACACGCAGTTCTGGGTCGTGCGCCCGCGCATCGGCACGGCGGGCATCAGCGGCTTGAGCACCTTGTTTTCGGGGGTGTACATCGACAGCGATGCCGGTGAATCGGGCCAGGAGGAAACCCATTTCACGGGGCTGGAGGTGCCGCCCTTCCTGCTGCGGGGTGAACCAGGGCGCCGTTTCGTGCTCGACGCCGCCGACCTGGGCTCGCTCGAGGTGGGCTCGCCGGTGTACTACCGGCGCACCCGCGTCGGCCGGGTGGCGGGCTACGCGCTCGACCCGCAACGCGACGGGCTGGATGTTCAGGTGCTGATCGAAGCGCCCAACGACGTGCTGGTGACGACGCAGACGCGCTTCTGGAATGCGGGTGGCGTCGACGTGAGCGTGAGTGCGAACGGCCTGAACGTCAACACCGAGTCGATCGCGTCGCTGGTGGCGGGCGGGATCGCCTTCGCCACGCCGCCAGGCACCGCCAAGGCGCAGCCTGCGCCGGCCGGCCAGCGCTTTGTGCTGTTCAAGGACCGCAAGGCCGCGCTCGCCGTGCCCGATGGGGTTGCGCAGCGCGTCCGCATGGTGTTTTCGCCGGGAATGCGTGGCCTCGCCGCAGGAGCAACCGTGGAGATGCTGGGCACCGAGATCGGCACGGTGCGCTCGGTGGCGATGCAATACGACGAACGCACGCGCCGTTTTCCGTTGGAGGTGGTGGCCGAGATTTTCCCCGCGCGGCTCGGCGATGCGCGGCGCGATTTCCTCACACCACTGGGCGGCGCCAACCAGTCCGACGCGATGTTTCTCAAATACCTGGTCGACCGCGGCCTGCGGGCCCAGCTCAAGAGCGGCAACCTGATCACCGGCCAGCCCTATGTGGCGCTCGAGCTTCAGCCCAAGGCGCCCAAGGCCACGCTCGACGCGTCGCTGCCCACGCCCTTGATTCCCACCCTCGCCGGCGGCAGCGGCGACCTGCAGCCGCAGGTGGCGGAAATCCTCGAACGCATCGCGCGCATCCGCTTCGAGCAGATCGGTGCGAACCTCGAAGACACGTTGAAGAACACCAGCACGGCGAGCAGCACGCTGCAGGACACGCTGAAGAGCGCGGGCGCGGCCACCACCGCGCTGCAGCAGGCGCTGACGAGCGCGAACACCGCGATCGAGCAGCTGTCGCCGCAGGCGCAGCAGGCGCTGGCGGAAGCGCAACGCTCGTTGAAATCGTTGCAGGTCACGCTCGACGGCGTCGACCGCAACATCGCGCAGCCCGACGCGCCGCTGCAGCGCGACGCGAGCCGCATGCTCGGCGAACTGCAACGCGCCGCGCGCGCCCTGCGCGTGCTGGGCGACTACCTGCAGCAGCACCCCGAAACGCTGCTGCGCGGCAAACCGGCCGACGCCGACCTGGGGCCCACTTCCGAGGGACGCCGATGACTTTCGAGCCTCTTTGCCGCGCGCCAGGCTTCCGGCGGGTCAGTTTCAGCCTGGTGGCCACGCTGCTGCTGGCGTCGTGCAGTTCCGTGGCGCCGCCGCGCTTTCACACGCTGCTGCCCAGCGCACGTGCAGCGAGCACGCCGGCCAGCGGCGCCGGCCCGGCCTGGCAGATGCCGCCGGTGACGATACCGGCGCAGGTCGATCAGCCGCAGTTCGTGGTGCGCCGCGCCGACGACACGCTCGCTGTGCTGGAGCAGGAACGCTGGATCGCGCCGCTGCAGGACGAGATTCGCGCCGCACTCGTGGAACACCTGACCCTCAAGGTGGGCTCTCCGGGCGCTCGGCCGCTCGCAGGTCGCAAGGACTGGCGCGTCGTGATCGACGTGAGCCGCTTCGACTCCACGCCGGGCCGCGCCGGCCTTGTCGTGGAATGGGCCCTGCTGGCCGGCGCGGGCGAAAGCGCCGCGTTGCGCTGCCGCAGCCGCTTCGAACAGCCCGTCGACGCCGGCATGGCCGCGCTGGCGGCCGGGCACCGGCAGAATCTGGAGCGACTCGGCGCCTCGATCGCGCTGGGATTGACGACGCTCGATGCCGGCCAGCAGCCCGGCTGCCCGGCAGCAACGCAGTAGCAGGCCGCCATGACACCCGAGACACGCTACGCGAACAGCGGGGGTGTCAGCATCGCCTACCAGGTGCTGGGCGAGGGTGCGCTGGATCTGGTGGTGGTGCCGGGCTGGGTGTCGAACCTCGAAGCGACCTGGGATGACCCTGACCGAGAGGCCTTTTACCGCCGCCTTGCCAGATTCTCGCGCCTGATTTTGTTCGACAAGCGTGGCACAGGGTTGTCGGATCGTGTGGTTGACCTGCCGTCGCTCGAAGTGCGCATGGACGACGTGCGTGCCGTGCTCGATGCCGTGAGCTCGCAACGCGCCGCTCTGTTCGGCTGGTCAGAGGGCGGGCCGATGTGTGCGCTGTTCGCCGCCACCTATCCAAAGCGCACCTCAGCCCTGATCATGCACGGCTCGTACCCGCGTTGGCTGATCGCGCCCGACTACGAGTGCGGCCGTACGCAGCAGCAGCTGGATGACTTCCTCGCCGAAATCGAGCGCAACTGGGGACAACCGGTGGGCATCGAGGCGCGCGCGCCAAGCCGCGCCCACGACGAACAGTTCCGACAAGGGTGGGCGCGTTACCTGCGCTCAAGCGCGAGCCCGGCTGCTGCGGCGGCGCTGCTGCGCATGAATGCGCAAGTCGACATCCGCGACGTGCTGCCGAGCGTTCGCGTGCCGACGCTGATCCTGCACAGCGTGAACGACCGGGCACTGCCGGTGCAGGCGAGCCGCTACATGGCACAGCGCATCGCGGGAGCGAAATACATCGAGCTGCACGGCGTCGACCATCTTCCCTACCTGAGCGACTCCGAGAACATCACCGGCGCGATCGAAGAGTTCCTGACCGGCGTGCGACATCATCAGATCGACGATCGCGTCCTCGCCACCGTGATGTTCACCGACATCGTCCGCGCCACCGAGACCGCCGCGCGCCTGGGCGACAAGGCGTGGCGCGAACTGCTGGCGCGCCACCACGACGCGGTGCGCGGCGAACTGCAACGCTTTCGCGGCCGCGAGATCGACACCGCCGGCGACGGCTTCTTCGCCGCCTTCGACGGCCCGGCGCGCGCGGTGCGCTGCGCCTGTGCGGTGGGCGACGCGGTGCGGCCACTCGGCATCGAGCTGCGCGCCGGCGTGCATACCGGTGAATGCGAAGTGATGGGCGACAAGTACGGCGGCATCGCTGTGCACATCGGCGCGCGCATTGCGGCCTGCGCCGCCGCGGGCGAGGTGCTCGTTTCGCGCACGGTGAAAGACCTGGTGTCGGGTTCGGGCCTGGTGTTCGACGACCGCGGCGTGCGGCCGCTCAAGGGTGTGCCGGGAGACTGGCCGCTGTTTGCGGTGCGGCGCTGAAACGAAGGGACGTCCGGGCCAGCGGCTGCACCGCAATGGAGCCAAGCCGTGTTTCAGACGGCTCCGAACAGCGTGGCAATCAAGAGCGCCCCACCGGCAATGCCGATCACGATCGTGAACAGGGCGTAAAACGACTCGTCGAGACGGTGACGCATACAGACCTCCTGCGGGCTGGTTGGCGCGTGCCGAAGGGCACGTTCGCTGCGGTGAAGTCTAGGCAGCCTGAACCTCGACAGCGAGTGAGGAAGGCACCGCAGCCGAGTGACCTATTCACGGCCCATCGCGCGCCGCATAATGCGCCGCATGGCGACGCCCCAGCCGACTGCGGACCAGCTTCCGAGCGCGTTGCTCGAAGCGATCGAGCGGTGCGGGGCGAAACGCAACTACAAGGCGCGCGCGACCCTGATCAATGAGGGCGACACGACGGATTCGCTCTTCATCCTGCTCAGCGGGCGCGTCAAGGTCTACGTCAGCTCCGACGATGGCCGCGACATGGTTCTGGCCGAACTCGGGCCGGGCGAGTACTTCGGCGAGTTGTCGCTCAACGGCGAAAGGCGCTCGGCGTCGGTGCAGGCGCTCGAGCCGTGCAACTGCTGCGTGGTGCAGGGCGCGCAGTTGCGCCAGTTCCTGGTGGAGCACCCCGACTTCGCGTTGCATTTGACGCGGAAGATGGCGCACATGGTGCGGCGCCTGACCGAGCAGGTGAAGAGCCTGGCGCTGCAGGACGTCTACGGCCGCGTCGTGCGCGCGCTGACCGAGCTGTCCGACCCCGTCGGCAACGAACGCGTGCTGCGCCACAAACTGACGCAGCAGGAAATCGCCGAGCGGGTCGGGTCATCGCGCGAAATGGTCAACCGGGTGATGAAAGACCTCGTCGCGGGCGGCTATGTCTCGCTGCGCGATGGCCTGCATGTGATTCATGGCAAGTTGCCGGCGGCTTGGTAGAGGCTGCGCGCCACAGCCGCCGGCACCTTTGCTATCGCGGGAGGCGGTCCGGCGGGAATGGGATGCGCCCGCCGCCGCCAAGCTCTGGCACAGGCTTGGTCGGGCCGGTGTCCGACAGCACGGCGAAGTTGAACACGGCCGCGCGGTCGCTCGGGAGCCCCAACACCATCCGCTCGGCGAGCAAGCGCGCAACGCGCGGCGCTGCGACGCTGGTTCCGTTCATTGCAGTGCATGAACCGCTGCGTGTACCCGCGGCGAGGACGCCGCAGTGCGACGGCGCATCTTCGCAGGGTGCCATTGCCTGCGGGGCAATGTCGCTCGGGCTCCCGGGCCCAGACAGGTGCACCTTCGGGCCGGACGCCGAATACTTTGCCGGGACCCAGTCGCTGCGGCGAAAGCCGCCGATCACGACCGGCTTGCTGCCGGTGGCGATGGCATTGAGCGTGTCTTCGCGCCTGACGTAGCTCGGGCCAGAGTCGACCACGATGGCGCGTCCGCCGTCGTCGTAGCGCTTGTAGTCCGGATCGTCGAAATACGACTGCCGACCGCGCCGCGTGTAGCCCGGCGCGGAATCGTCGCGCTGAATCCAGGCCTCGATGTCGTTCACCGGCGTCACACCAGGGTTGTCGATCCTGATTCGCCAGACCCCCGCCGGAGCGACCGGCAGCACGCCATCCGGTGTGCCTGTCGGTGCGAGTCCGAACCACACCAGCGCGCGCGCGCCTAACATTGCAGGTGGAAAATAGTAGACCTCAGCGAGCGGATCGGCGCTGCTTCCATACACCAGTTTGTACCCGGCGCCAAATGCGCCGGTCGTCTGGCCGTCAGGCGCAGTGATGTTGAACGTGAGTGCAGCGGCGCCGCTGGGCAGCCAGATCTCGACGTAACTTTCAGTCCAGTCGTCAGGCAGAACACGCCAGGCGAGTTCGCGTTGCTGACCCGGTAGGAGCGAGACGCGGGCGTGACAACGCGAGAGATGGTTGTTGCCGGCGGGCAGCACCACGCGAAACGGCGGCGTGGTCGGAACTCCATTGGTATCAAGCGGGTTGCAGCAATCGAGGAGGTGATCCAGCGCCGTCTCGAAGGCGCTCGAGCCATCGTGCGGCCCGGCGATCGTGCCGTAGCTGACATTGACGACCACCGGCAGTTGCCCAGTCTGGGCGGCACTGGCGATCGATGCGGCCCGCCAGATGATGTAGCACAGGCCGTCGAAGACCTGGGGCCCGAGCGTCGCGCCCGAAGTGTCTTGGACCGTGACGCTTGGGAGCTGAACCGCAATGATCGGTCGCGTTCCCGGTGCGGGCAGCGGGTTCGCGGTGCAAGCGACGTCCGTCACGTGGGTTCCGTGCGCAACTCGAGAGGCCAGCGGTTTGTGACCGGCGCGTGCATAGTCGAGATCAATGCTGCGGCGATAGACCTCGTTTTCATCGACCAGCCCAACGTAGCTGCTGTTTCCCATCAGCCGGTCAATTCCATTGACGGGGTGGCGCTTGGTGAGCTCGCGGCCGTAGTTCCAGTAGGGCCAGTACGGCAAAAAGGGCCAAAAGGGCGACAGCTCATGCTGGTCCCAGCAGTACTCGATGCGCGTCGTGTTATTGGTGCTCCAGAATCGGTCGTGCGCAAAGGCGATGCCGTCGTCAATGACGCCGGTGATGACGACCGGCGGGAGGTCTGGGTATTCAAGCTCCGGCTCGAGCTCAGCGGGGTTCGCCTTCAAACTGAAAGGCCCGGTTCCCCGCCCCAGCTCAAAGCGACTGATGAGTTCGAAGGGTGCTTCTCCGGCATTGATGCGTGCCAAGAACTTTCGAGTCGCCAGAACCGAGATGAATCGCAATGGCTTCGCGAGACGCATGGGGGGATCGGCGAAGAACGGCGGCACGCGCAGTTCCGCCGCCCAGCCTTGCGCGCGTTCCTCGAGCTTCTGCAGGTCGAAGACTTGCCGGGCGAACTCCTGCGCGGCTTTCTCGCGCAACTCGATCAGCATTGGAAGCCATATGGCGCGTTTACCGTAGTAGGCGAAGTCCGTCGCCACGGCCCATTCGTAGTACGGGTTGGCGAACAGGCTGCTGGGGCGCGACGGCAGCTTGGACGCTGCTGCCCAGGAGTTCATGGCCATTCCCCAAGTGCCAGCGTCCACAACCAACCGAGCGGGTTGGACGCTGCAGTCTGCTCCGTGACAGCGATCGAGCTTGCATAGCCCGCGGGCGCGTTCCTGCGGTTCGCGGTCCCCGGTGTATACAACTCTCGCCAATCGAAATCCTGGGCGCAGGGATAGCCGGTCCCCAGGAACTCCCAGGACGTGTAGTTGCCGGCAGCTCCGGTGGCGCGGTGGACGAAATACTCGCCGAGAGTCAGGCCGAGCACCTGACCGGCCGCGCTGTCCACCGGAAAGTGCACGCCGGCGATGGTGCGGTTGATTGCGACTCGCGCCGCCTGCCGCATGAGCTGCTCGAACCACGTGAGGCCCTTGGTGGCGTCAGCCGTGCCGAGTAGCCTCCAAAGCACGTGGGCAACAATGTGCGCCTCGGTCGAGTGGCCGCTGGGCAGACTGCCATGACCCGGCGTGAGGATCATCGGCTGCACCTGCGGCGACATCTCCACCGGACGTCGACAGGCGAGCGCATGTTTGAAGCGCATCTCGGCATGATTGGCCAGGCGCAATGCCGCCCAGAGCAGCTCGAGAGTCCACTTGTGACGCTCGGGATGCAAATTCACAATCGAGCTCCAGAACTCGACCGGTGGCGTGAGCTGGGAGAGGATCTCGCCGCATCGCTCTGCGCGAAGATCCGCCCAGTTGGCAACGATGTTCAGTTGCTTCGCCCAGAATGGATTGGCCACGGTATCGTCCGGCGGCCTGATGAGACGGACGATGCGGTGCGTCGATGCGGTCGCGGGCGCACCGGTGGCAGTGACATCGACGTCCCACAGCGTGAAGCCGGCTGCTTCCGAAGCGAAGTACAGGCGCGAGAACACATCGAAGTCGATCAGCTCGGCGCGCACCCAGGGCTCCCAGCGCTTCAGGTTGGCTGTGGCGTTGACTGTTTCCTGTCCGAGTTGGGCAGGAAAGGCCGCAGGGCCTACCCATGCGCCGACGATGCCGTCACGGTGCTGAACGAGGGCCAGGTTGTCGTATCCGCCGTGAGGGCCGAAACCACCGCCACCCCCGAAGCCACCCGACCCTCCGAACCCCCCGAAGCCGCCAAACCCCCCGAACCCGCCGAAACCCCCAAAACCCCCAAAACCCCCGAAACCGCCTGACCCACCGAACCCGCCTTGCATTCCCATGGAGCTCTCCTCGCACGTTGTTGTTTCGTATTTGTTGTGTTGCCGCCCCTATTCCGGTACGCCCGCATGGCGCAGTGCGTCTGCGCATAGTTTTCCGATCGGGTAGTCGCGCGCTGGCGAGCGTTCAAACCAGGTCTTCACCCTCAGCGTCGGCTCGACCCTCATCAACTCGGCGACCGTCGCACGCGCATCGTCGTGGTGTCCGAGTTGCCATTGCGAGATGGCGAGCATGCGGTGGGTCGATGCGTGCATGCGGTTTGCGCGCAACGAGCGTCGCGTCAGTTCGATGGCGCGCTCGTAGTGGCCCGCTGCGAGTTCCGCGCCCCCCGCGAGCGAATCGTAGAAAAAACGGTGGGGGTCGAGCGGCGACAGCCGCAGCGCGCGCTGCGTGCTCCTCACTGCCGGTTTGCCCTCGCCCTTGAAGGCATGCAGCATTCCTTGAAGCGACCAGGCGAGCGCATCGTTCGGATTGACACGCAGCGCAAGCTCGTAGCGCTCTTGCCCTACATCGAGCGCCTTGAGCAGGTTCGTGTGAACGAATCCGTCGATCGCCAACGCAAGTGAGCAATGCGAGTCGCTGTCGAGTGCACGTTTGGTGCAGTCGAGCGCGAGCCGCGTGTCGCCTGCCACATCGTCCGACCAACCCTGCCAAACCCGCAAGACATGCCACTTCGCCAGCCAGGCTTGCGGAATCGGGTGGCGCGGGGCGCGCTGCATCACCGCCTCCAGCATGTCACGCGCACGGCTGAAGTCGTTCGGCGATAGCCGGTGCATGCGGGCGATTCCGCCGATCAACAAGGTGTATGTCTCCAGTGACTCCAGCGACTTGGATTGCGTGCGTTCGAGCTCGCGCACCATCACGGCGCTGCTGGTCTCGGCGACCACGCGGTCGATCAACTCGTCCTTGCCCTCGACGATGCCTGCGACACTTCCCTTGAGGTCCTTCGCCCAGACCACGCAGGCCGTCTTCGCCTCCGCCAATTCCGCGGCGAGGATGAGTGCGCCCGAGGCGACGCGGTACGCCCCCGACAGCACGTAGTTCGCTTTCAGGTGCGCGCTGACTTCACCGAGTGTCGCGCCGCGCCCGCGGAATGCGGTCGTTGACAGGCGCGACACCACATTCAGGTCTGCCGAGCGCGATAGCGCTGCGATCACCTCTTCGGCCAGTATTTCGCCCAGCGGTTCGTGCCCCTGTCCGTGCTCAGAAAACGGGATCACTGCGATGGTTGGTCGCAATTCGTCTGCGCTGCCACCGGGCTCTCCGGCCGGCCGCATTCCCGGCGGCGCGAGGCGGTAGGCGCGCACCGGCAGGTTCATTTCCCTGAGGTAACACTCGCCAAGGTCTTCGATGTCTGCATCCAGCGCCGAGGTCAGTTCCTCGCGAACGGCGGAAGACGCGACGATTTCTCCCGGCCCTGCGAGGGCAGTCAGCCGGGTCGCGACGCTGGCGCCACTGCCGAGACCGTCTGCTGTGTCGGCAAGGACTTCGCCCATCTGCACGCCGATGCGGGGCAGCGACTGACCCTCCAGGCCCGGACGTCCAGTCGTGTCGGTGAATACCTGCTGAATGGCGAATGCGGCCGTCACAGCGTGGCGCGCTTGCGGAAAGGCCACCAGCATGCCGCTCTCGTCGCGTCGGACCAGCTGGCCACCGCTTGCGGTCAGGACTTCATTCACAACGTAGTCCTGCAGGCTGCGCGACCGCGCCGCCGCTTCGGCATCGCTGCGCTCCGAGTCGCGAGCCGGCTTCGGGATGTCGACCGCGAGTAGCGCGCGCAATGCACGCTCCGCACCGGGGGCGTCAATCAACTCTGGCGCGAGCAGCCCCTCCGCCTCGACGCGGTAGATGCGAATCGGCCGGCCGATGTTCTTGAGTTGGCGTTCGCCGAGGTCGCGGAAACTGACCGCGATGCGGTGATGCACGTGCTCCCTGACCGCTTCGGTGACGACAATGTCCCCGGGCGTGCCCAGCTGATGAATGCGCGCCGCGACATTCACACCGTCGCCGACGAGCCGCCCCTCATCGACGAGGATGTCGCAGACATTGATGCCGATGCGCAGCCTGAGTTGGCGAGCCGGGGCGTCGACGCGCGTATCGGCCGGCTGGCGTTGCAGGTCGAGCGCCCAGCTCACCGCATCCACCGCGCTGGGGAACTCCACGAATACGGCATCACCTGCGAGGTCGACGAGTCGACCCGCATGTTCGCGGATCTTCGGTTCGATCAGCCCCGTGCGCAGCGCGTTCCAGGCGCGCACAGCTTCGAGCTCGTTCGCTTCAACGAGGTGGGACCAACCTGCGACATCGGCAAAGGCCACTGCGGCGAGGCGTCGCGTAATGCTTGCCACTTGACTCGCCCCTCCAGACAACGCGAGGGACGCGCCCTCGACGCTCAGTCCCGCGTGCAACCGGGAGCGCGTTGGCAGAACTGGATGCGTCGCACTCTACGCCGCTTTGCCCTAAACCTGAAGACGGAGTCGGACAATCTTTCGGTCTAAACAAATGTCAATTTGCTGTCGGGTTTGCTCGACGACGTCGAGGTCGCCTGCCGGCTCCGCCGCCCGACGCGGCGCGATTCGTTGCAGGCTGCGGAAGACTATTTCGTCCCGCCAGCACGCGCACTTTTCTCGAGCCTGGCGCGAATCTCGTCCGCAGTCTTGAGCAAGCCGGCGGCTTGGCTCACCTGCAACGCCCGCTCATAATACTCCCGCGCCGCCGCCATCTGCCCGCGCCGCTCTTCGTTCTCGCCCGCATGCATCAGGTCCAGAGCAATCCGCTCTGGCAGCCCGAGCTCCCGGTCGATCTGCAGCGCACGCGCCAACACCCCGGCGGCCGGTGTCGTGTTGCCGAGCCTGGTTTCGGCCCGGCCCTGCAGGCGCAGCGAATTCGCCTGTTCGGCGGTGAGGCCAGCCGCAGCGGCCAGCTCGGCCGCGCGCGCCGCCATGCCCGCGGCGCGCTGGAAGTCACCCCGCTCGAGCGCGATATAGGCGCGCACATTCGTCATCGCAGGCGTCAGGCTGCACGGCTCGGGGCAACCGGCCTGTGCGCGGTCGGCCCAGCGCATCGCGGTGCCGTGGGCGCCGCTGTCGAGGTAGAGCAATGCCTTGCGCGCCGCTGCCTGGCTTTGCTGCATTTCGCTGTAGCGCTGCGGCGCATTCGCGATGCGATCCAGGCGGGCGTGCGCGGCGTCGATCTGGCCCAGGCGGGCGTGCACGGCGGCGAGGTTGAGCAGGCTGGTGGCCGTGGCGTCGAAGTCTTCGACCGATTCGGCCGCCGCCAGCGCTTCGTTGTAGGCTGCCAGCGCCGACGTGAGGTCGCCGCGCCGCAGCGCGCGCGCGCCGTTCACGCTGAAGGCCTGGGCGCTGGTCTGCGCGGCGTTGACCGGCTTGACGGGTGGCGATGAACACGCCGCGAACAGTGCGGCCGTCAGCACCCCCACCAGGCTGGCGATGGCGAGCCTCACGGCGCGGGCTGCGCTAAAACGGCCACCCGACGTGAGCCAGCGCGCGGCACTGCCGCGCCGCTCAGCGCTTCGCGGGCTCACGCAGCGCCGCCGCATCGTGGCTGTCGATCGGCAGCAGCGCCGATGGGGGCGGTGCAAGCATGTTGCGCAGCGGCCAGGAGGTCTTGACGCCGCTCACCATGTCTCGCGCGTCGTCGACCATGGGTGCCGCGCTGCGCAGCAGGCCGGGCACCGCGCCCGACGCCGCCGACGACACGGCACGCACGTCGCGTGCCACGCCGTTGAGCTGCTCGAGCGTGTCGCCGGTCTTTGCGAGCAGGTTGGGCAGGCGTTCGTTGACGTTCGCGAGGCTCTTTTCGGCGGTGCCCACCAGCGTTTCGACCCGCCCCAGGGTTTGATTCACCTGCGTCAAAGCCCCTTGCACCTGGGTCAAGGCACCCTGCACCTGGGCCATCGCGCCCTGCGCCTGGCCGCCCAGCCCGGCGACACGCGTTTTCGCGTTGCCGGCCAGTGCGCGCAGTTCCTGGGTGGTGCCGGCGAGTTCCTGCGACGCGGTGTTCGCGTTCGCCAGCACGGCGGCGATGTCGCCCTTGCGCTCGGCCACGCTGCCCGAAAGCTGCTTGACGTCGTCGAGGATCGGTGCGAGCCGGGTGCGCAGGTCGTTCGCCACTTCGGTCAGCGTGCGGCGGCGGTTGTGCGTGACGCGTGGGTCGTCGCGCGACAGCAGCTTGGGGCCGCTGCCCGGATGCAGCTCGATGATGGCGGCCTGCAACTGCTCCTTGAACCATTCGGCATTCGCATCGGCACGCAGCGAAGCGAAGCGCTCTTCCTCGATCTTCATCGTCACCTTGACCTTCAGGTCGTTCTGCAGCGCAACGTCGGTGACCGCGCCGACGCGAAAGCCGCTCAGCCGCACGGTGATGCCCGGCGCGATGCCGGCGGCGGTGTCGGCCAGGAAGTAGACCTCGGCGGTGCGCGCGAAGGCGCCTTGGCGCGCCGCGATCGCGCCCGCCAGCAACACCGCCAGGATCGCGCCGAGTGTGAGCACGGCGATCACCTGGCGGCGGATCGATTTGCGTTTCAGAGCAGCTTCAGCCATGGGTGCAAGGGTACTTCAGGTTGGCGGGGCTCAAACCAGCTCTTGATTAGCGACGAACCTCAGTAGGCTCACCTGGTGAGCTACCGAGGGATGAAGATGGATTCACCGCAAGAGGAGGTGAACCATGAAGATAAACCGAGTGCAATTTCAACCTGGACTTTCGATGGCCGAGTTCATGGACCGCTACGGCAGCGACGACAAGTGCGAGGCGGCGCTGATCGAATCGCGCTGGCCCTCGGGCTTTGCCTGCCCGGCTTGCGGCTGCGGGCAGAGCAGTTCGTTTCGGCGGGAGCGCCGGCTGTACTTCCAGTGCACCGCCTGCCGTCATCAGTGCAGCGTCATCAGCGGCACGATCTTCGAGGCCACCAAGCTGGGGCTGTCGCGTTGGTTCCTGGCCATGCACTTGCTGACCCAGTCCAAGAACAACGTGGCGGCGCTCGAACTCATGCGCCACCTGGGCGTTTGCTACAAGACCGCCTGGCTCGTCAAGCACAAGCTCATGGAGGTCATGCGCATGCGTGAAGACGATCGCCAGCTCGATGGCCGGGTGGAGATCGATGACGCCTACCTGGGCGGCGAACGCTCGGGCGGCAAGGCCGGACGCGGTTCGGAGAACAAGGTGCCGTTCGTCGCCGCAGTGCAGACCACGCCCGATGGTCAGCCGCAGTTCGTATGCCTGCGTCAGCAGCCGTTCACGCACGAGGAGGTGGCGGTGTTTGCCGCGCGCTCGATCGCGCCGTCGGCCACCGTGGTCTCCGACGGACTGTGGTGCTTCGGCGCTGTGCAGATCGTCGGGGCCGACTACGAGCGCGTCGTCACCGGCGGCGGCAAGGCCAGCGCAAAGCTGCCGCAGTTCAAGGCGGTCAACACGTACCTGGGCAACCTCAAGCGTTCCCTGAGCGGCACGTATCACGCCTTCGACTTTGCCAAGTACGCCCATCGCTACCTCGCTGAGGCCCAATATCGGTTCAACCGTCGCTTCAATCTGCGCTCCATCCTGGCGCGCCTGCTGCGCGCAGCTTGTCTTTCAATTCCAGCCCCGGCGCACGTCATTCGTGTGGCTGAGGTTGGTCGCTAATCAAG
>JANNKS010000281.1:0-24278 GCA_031396425.1 Rhizobacter sp.
CGAGTCGCTGCGCGCGATGACGGAGCGCGATGCGAGGTCGTAGACGACATACGGCTCGGCCGAGTCGGCGGGCCAGCTCGCACGGAACATGACGCGAGCGCCGTGTGGGACCGGGTCGAGGGGGAGGGCTGGTGCAGACGGTCGAGCGGGACATTCAAAAGCTCGGCGAGTGGCCGCTGTCGGACCGCCGCATGGCAGAGGCGCTGAGGAAGATCCTCGTCCATGGTCCGCGCGCGGTGGGCGTGGACTTGTATCGCGACATCCCCGTACCGCCGGGCACCGACGAGCTGAACGCCCTGCTGGCCGGCGATCCGCGCGTGGTGTTCATCGAGAAGTTCGGCAAGGACGCCAGCAAACGGGTTGCAGGCCCTGCCGTCCTGCGCGGCACCGAGCGCATCGGTTTTTCGGACGTCACGCCCGACGACGACGGCGTGGTCCGCCGAGGGCTGCTGTATCTCGACGATGGCCAGACCTTTGCGACCTCGCTCGCGCTGCGCCTGGCTCTGGCGTACCTGGCCGCCGACGGCGTGACCCCGCAGCCTGATCCCGATGAACCGACCCATCTGCGCCTGGGCCGCAGCACGATCCGGCCGTTCGAGGCGAACGATGGCGGCTATGTCCGCGCCGACGCCCAGGGCTACCAGTATCTGCTCGACTACCGGGGAGGCGCACAGCGCTTCCGGACCTATACGCTCGGCGACGTGCTCGAAGGCCGGGTCGAGCCGAACCTGATCAAAGGCAGCGTCGTCATCTTCGGCGTCAACGCTGAGAGCGTGAAGGACGAGTTCCTCACGCCGTTCGACCGCTTCACGCGGCGCGAGCACGGCACTGCCGGGATCGCGGTGCACGGCTACGAGGTCAGCCAGCTCATTCGCGCGGGCTTGGAGGGCGAGGAGCCCATGCGCTTCCTGAGCGACCGCCTGGAGAGTGTGTGGATCCTGCTGTGGGGCCTTGTCGGGGCCATCGTGGGCATGATTTCGCGCAGCGCCATGCGTCGTTCGCTGTCCGCCGTCACCGGGATGCTCGTTCTCGGCGGCGGCACCCTGCTGGCATTTTCCAATGGCTGGTGGCTGCCGGTGGCGCCGGCCGTGGCTGCTTGGGTGGCCTCGGGCGGACTGGTGACTGCCTTCCTCTCCGGCCACGAACGGCAGGAGAAGCAGCTCCTGATGGATCTGTTCTCCAGAAGCGTCTCGCCCGAGATCGCCAACGAGATGTGGAGGGAACGCGCCAGTTTTCTCAAAGGCGGGCGGCTGCAGCCGCGCATGATGACGGTGACCATCGTGTTCTCCGATCTGATGAACTTCACCCCCGTCGCGGAACGCCTGAGCCCGTCGGATCTGATGGACTGGCTCAACCACTACATGGAGACGATGGCGGGCCTGATCTTCGAGCACCACGGCGTCGTGGACGACTACTACGGCGACGCGATCAAGGCCAACTTCGGCGTGCCCTTGCCCCGCACCAGCGAGGACGAGATTCGAAAGGACGCTGCAAACGCCCTGCGTTGCGCGCTGGCGATGCGGCGCAAGATGGAAGAGCTGGTGCGGTCCTGGTCGGCCGAGGGCGCGCCGCTGGTCAAGGTGCGCGTGGGCATTGCCACCGGGCCAGTGGTGGCGGGCTGCCTGGGCAGCGCGCAGCGCGTGAAATACACGACCATCGGCGACGTCGTGAACACCGCCGCGCGGCTTGAGGCCTACGGCAAGGACATACCCGAGCGGTTCCTCGATCCCTATTGCCAGATCATGGTGGCCGCGTCGACCGTGGCATACCTCGATGGCCAGTTCAAGCTCGAGCCGGTCGGCACGTTGCAACTGAAGGGCAAGTCGCAGGGCGTCGAGGTGTTCGCACTGATGGATGCGAGTGAGGCGCAACGCGAAGCCAAGTTGGCCGAGGCGGGCTGACAGCGCGCAACTACCCCTTCACGCTGCGGCTGAGCGCCGGCATTTCGCGCCAGCCGCGGCCGCGCGGCTGGCCGCGTCAATGATGAGGGCATGGTGACTCGCCGGCGCTAGACTTGCGCGACATGGTCAACTGCCCCAGCTGCGGCGAAGAGAATCCTCCCAAATTCAGGCTCTGCGGCTATTGCGGCACGCCACTGGTGGCCGCCTCCGTGCTGCCGGTGCACGAAGTGCGCAAGACCGTGACGGTTCTGTTCTCGGACTTGAAAGACTCCACCGCCCTGGGCGAACGCCTCGACGCCGAGGCCTTGCACGAGGTCAAGGAACGCTACTTCCACGCAATGGCGGCTGAGATCACGCGCCACGGCGGCAAGATCGAAAAGTACATCGGCGACGCGATCATGGCGGTGTTTGGTTTGCCGCGTGCGCACGAAGACGATGCGTTGCGTGCGGTGCGGGCGGCCGTGGGCATGCGCAGCGTCCTGGCGCGTGTGAACGAAGACCTTTTACTGCGCTATGGCGTCGCACTGGCCAACCGTACCGGTGTGAATACCGGCGAGGTGGTGGCCAACATCGTCCCCGGCGCAGACCAGAAGCTTGCCACCGGTGACGCGGTCAACGTGGCAGCACGGCTCGAGCAGGCCGCTTCGGCGAATCAAATCTACATCGGCGACATCACCTACCGTCTGGTGCGCGATGCGGTCGTTGTCGATGCGGTCGAGCCCCTCCAGTTGAAAGGCAAGGCCGAACGGGTTGCCGCCTACCAACTGGTCTCGGTGCAAGGGCTCGAAGGCAACGTCCGGCGGATCGACACGCCCGTGGTCGGCCGGGACGATGAACTGGCTGCCCTGGGTCTGGCTTACCGCGAAGTCAGCGAAACGCGGGCCGCGCGCCTGGTGACTGTGATCGGCGACGCCGGGGCGGGCAAATCGCGCCTGGTGGTCGAGGTGGTGGAGCGCATCGCGCCCAATGCGCATGTGGTGCGCGGGCGCTGCCTGCCGTACGGCGACGGCATCACTTTCTGGCCGCTCGTGACGATGCTGCGTGAGGCAGCGGGCATCCGGGCCGACGATTCAACCGAGGTCGCACGTTCCAAGTTGCTGGGCCTGGTCGGCGAGCCCGAGGTCGCGGACCGATTGGCCTCGGCCACCGGGCTCAGCGCCGAAACGTTTCCGATGCTCGAGCTGATGTGGGCAGCGCGCAAGTTTCTCGAAACCCTGGCCTCGCAGGGCCCGGTGGTGGCGGTGATCGACGACATCCATTGGGCCGAGAAGGCGTTTCTCGAGTTGCTCGAGCATGTGCTCGACGCGTCCACCGGCGCGCCGATCCTGCTGCTCACTACCGCGCGACACGACCTGCTCGAGGAGCACCCGGAGTGGGGCGAACGCGCGTCGTCGACGCGCATCGTCCTGCGCCCGCTCAGCGACGGAGCTTCGGCGCAGGTGATCGCGAATCTGGTCGGTTCGGCCGACCTGCCGCCCGAGGTGGTTGGGCGCATCGTCAACGCTGCCGAGGGCAATCCGCTGTACGTGGAGCACATGTTGTCGATGCTGATCGACAGCGGCGCGCTGCAGCAGCGAGACGGCGGCTGGGTGCGAAGTGCCGGCTACACCGAGATTGCCGTGCCGCCGACCATCCATGCCTTGCTCGAGGCGCGCCTGGACAAGCTGAGCCGCGACGAACGCGCCGCGATCGAGCCCGCGTCGGTGATCGGCCTGGAGTTCGCCCGCCCGGCTGTCGAGGCACTGAGCCACGAGTCCGATCCGGTCGTCGTCGATGGGCGCCTGTCGAGCCTGACGCACAGGCGTTTCATCCGCCCCGTTGCCGAGCGCGAGGCCGACCTGGTGTACCGATTCCACCATCACCTGGTGCGCGAAACCGTCTACAACACCCTTCTCAAGCGCGCCCGCGCGACGCTTCACATCGAATTCGTCCGCTGGGCCGACCGGGTGAATGCCGAACGCGGGCGGGGGCTCGAGTTCCAGGAGATCCTGGGGTACCACCTCGAGCAGGCGTACCACTACCTTGCCGAACTCGGGCCGCTCGATGAGGCTGGCCGAGCCATCGGTAACGACGCGGCGCGCCGGCTTGGCGCCGCCGGCCGGCGCGCGTTTGTGCGTGCAGACATGCACGCGGCGGTCAACCTGTTGCAGCGCGCGGTGCAACTCGTGCCGGCGCAAGACCCGATCCGCCTGGCGTTGCTGCCGGAGCTCGGTGAGGGCCTGATGGAACTCGGCGAGTTTTCGCGCGCCCGTGCCGTCCTCGAAGAAGCGGAAACGATTGCGAGTCAGCTTTCGGACCATGCCCTGGGCGCGGAGGCTCGTATTGTTGGAATGTTCGTCAAACTCTACAGCGGCGAGCAGGGCAACTGGGGGGCCGACGCGCTTCGAGTGGCCAGTGAAGCGGTGCCGCTGCTCGAGGCTGCGAACGCGCACGACGCCCTGGCGACGGCGTGGCGTCTGGTGGGCCTGGTGCACGGAGTTGCCGGTCGGTACGGTCAAGCCGGTGACGCGACGGTCCGGTACAGGAATCACGCTCGTCGCGCGGGCAACGAGCGGCTCACGGCGCGCAGCGCGATGGGGCTGTCACTGAACGCATTGTTCGGGCCGACCTGTGCAATCGACGCCATAGCGCAATGCGAAACCATCGTTGCCGAAGGCCTGGGCGACCGGGAGGTCGAGAGCATCATCCTGTGCGTATTGGCTCAATTGCGGGCGATGAATGGCGAATTCGAGTCGGCGCGCTCGTTCTACCGCAAGGGCCGGGCCATGCTTCGTGAGCTAGGGCAGGGCGTGATTGCCGCTTCGACGGGACTCGATGTGGCCCGCACTGAGCTGCTGGCCGGTGACCTTGCGGGCGCCGAACGCGAAGTTCGGGCCGACTATGAGTTCCTCGCGAGCAAGGGAGAAACCTACTTCCTCGCGACACTTGCAGCGTTGCTTGCGCGCATCGTTCGGGCCCAGAATCGCGACGCCGAAGCCCTCGAATTGTCCGTTGCTGCGGAAGTCGCCGCCGCCGCCGACGACATCGACGCACAGTCACTCTGGCGGTCCGTGCGCGCACCGATACTGGCGCGTGCGGGCGATCTGGCGCAGGCCGAGGCGCTCGCTCGCGCGGCAGTCGACCTCGCTGCACGTACGGAGGCCCCGATCCTGCAGGCCGAGGCGCGATCGGAGTTGGCCGAGGTCTTGCGGTTGGCCGGGAAGACCGACGAAGCCCGGCAGGCGATGGTTGAGGCGACTGCGCTTTATTTCAGCAAGGGCGACATCGTTTCGACCGAGCGATCGACATCCTGGGCCGAGCGACTGCGCTGACGCGCGAGGGCGCGCAAGCCGCGCCGCGCCGGGCCTGCCCCCAGCCGGCGAGGCGCGGCCGGCGCAACGCGCTCAGTTCCGGTATCCGCCGTTGGTAATCGCGAGGATCACCCACTCCCAATCGCCTTCGTATGCGGGTGTGGGCGCCGTGCGCTTGGTGTAGGCGGCGCGTGACTGGATGCAACGCGGGACCGTCGTCGACGACGGCGCCCCCGGAATATCCGAGCACAATGGAATCGGATTCGAATCAAAAATCACGCCGCCGGCCGAATAGTAGAGCAGCGAGTTCACAATCTTCGCGCCCTTCCTGATCGTCGATACGTCGCGGCGCAACGTGATCACCAGGCTCGCAAAGGTGCCGGGGATATCGAGCTTCGACACTCTGCAATCGCGCAGATCGGACGAACATGCGCTTTGCGGCTCCAACTCCACAACTTCCGCCGTTGTGGCGTTCATTACGGGCGGTACGACGACGGTCGTCGTCCAGGGGTCGGCGGGGGTTGCGACGCCGGTGGTCCCCGTAAAGAACGTGAACGAGGTACCGCCTTGCGGGACACGCGAGGTCACCTTGCTCGGGTCGGGCGGGCTCAACACCGTCATGGTCGTCCCTGCGGCACCGTCGGAAGCACCCCCACCGCTCTCGTCGAAAACGCTGCTCCAGACGAAGTTGATTTGCGTGCCGTCGCTCGGTGCATTGAACGTGACGCTGAACGTCACCGAGGTTCCGCCGCCGGCCACCTGGTCGAGGGGGCACGAGACCGAATTCAGATCGGTCGTCGTCTGGCAGGCAATGCCGGTCGAAGACTTGAACGTCGCCTTTTCAACGCCGCCGACGACGTTCGCCGTTCCGATCAGCCGCACCCCGCTGATCGTGTTCGGCTTGTTGTTGGTGATCGTGATTTCGTACGCCGCGAAGGTCGGCTGTGTCACGCTGCTGAGCGTGACCGTTCCAGGCTGTGGGGTCACGTGCGTCACATAGTTGTCGGCGGCCAGCACGGCCGGCGCGATCAACAGGGCGGTGAGTGTGCCGATGAGTGACGAGTGGAAACTGCGCATGAATCCTCCGATCTTCCTGTGGCCAGACGTGCCGGCGGCATCTTGCCCCCAGTGCTGCCGATCCTACAGCGCCCGGAGTCACGGCAGAGCCTCGACCCCTAGATTGAAGGGGGTCGCCAAGCGGGGAGCTGGACGACTGCGACGCTCAATCGGGCAGGGATCGGCAACGATCGCCCACCCCAAAGCCGAGCCGCCAGAAACCAGAAAATCATGAGTCGAGGCGGACGAGACCACCCATAGACTTTCACGCAAACAACCCTGACGGCCGGAGACATGAACTATTCCTACGCCACTGGCAGCTTGTGCGTCGCTGCCCTGACCGCGTCGGGCGCCTGCGCCCAGACCCCCGCCACCGCCCAACTCGACCCCGTCGTCATCAGCGCCGAACGCTCGCGCCAGACCACGTTTGACGCACCGGCCGCCATTTCGGCGGTGACGCGCGAGACCATCGAAGCCGCGGGCCCACAGGTCAACCTGTCCGAGGCGCTGAACCGCGTTCCCGGCATCACGGTGCTGAACCGGCAGAACTACTCGCAGGACTTGCAGCTGTCGATTCGCGGCTTCGGCGCGCGCTCGACCTTTGGCATTCGCGGCGTGCGGCTGATCGTCGACGGCATTCCCGCGACGATGCCCGACGGGCAGGGCCAGGCGTCGAACATCGCGCTCACCTCGGCCGGCCGCATCGAGGTTTTGCGCGGCCCCTTGGCGCAGCTGTATGGCAACGCGGCGGGCGGCGTGGTGCAGGTGTTCACCGACCTGGACACGGTGCGCCCGACGACCTCGGCGACCACGTCGTTCGGCCCTTATGGCCAGCAGAAGGCCGGCCTCAAGTTTGCGGCCGGTGGCCCGACCGACGCGGTCAGCCTGGATGCGTCGGCGTTCCGTACCGATGGCTTTCGCCCGCACAGCAACGCCCGGCGTGACCAGATCAACGGCAAGTGGCAGCACGACGTGTCCGCCGACACACGTTTCAGCCTGGTGGTGAATTCGCTCGACCAGCCGGTCTCGCTGGACCCGCTTGGCCTGAACGCTGCCCAGTTCCGTGACAAGGCACCCGGCAACTCGTTCTACCTGGCGGCACTCGCCCAGGATCCACGCAAGACCGTGCTGCAGCAACAGATCGGCACGGTGCTCGAGCAACGTCTGGGGGAGTCGACCCAGTTGACGGCGCGGGTGTATTTCGGCCAGCGTGATCTGGACAACGCGTTGTCGATCCCGAGGCCACCTTCGGTTGCGCAGACCGCGGCGACCGCCAGTGGCGGCATTGTGGCTTTCTCGCGCAGCTACAAAGGCCTGGGTGTGCAGCTGAGCCACGCCATCAAGTTCGACGGCGACCAGGCATTGCGCCTGGTGGGTGGCGTGGACATTGATCAAAGCGACGAAGACCGCCAGGGGTACATCAATGACCTCGGCGTGCGCGGCGACCTCAAACGCAATGAGCGCAACCGCGCCGACAACCGGGATGCGTTCGCCCAGGTCAGCTTCGAGTTTGGTCCGCGATGGACCGCCACCGCCGGCGTGCGCTCCAGCCGAGTGCGCTTTCGAAGCACCGACTTCTTCATCGTTCCCGGCAACCCCGACGACAGCGGCAGCCTGAGCTACAGCGCCACCAGCCCGGTGCTGGGGCTGAGCTGGCGCGCCCTGCCGACGCTGAACGTTTACGCGAACGCCGGGCAGGGGTTCGAAACGCCGACGTTCGCCGAACTGTCGTACCGGCCGAACGGCTTGACCGGGCTGAACACGTCGCTGCGTGAGTCGAAGAGCCGGCACGCTGAACTTGGCGCGAAGTGGAAGGCCACGGCGGCGCAGCGCGTTGACGCCGCCCTATTCGATATCAGCACGCGCGACGAAATCGTGGTCGACACCAACTCGGGTGGCCGCTCGACGTTCAAGAACGCAGGCAAGACTTCGCGCCGCGGCCTGGAGCTGGCCCATATCGGCCAGCTCACCGATTCGCTGCGCAGCACGTTGAGCCTGACCTTGCTCAGGGCGCGCTTCAGCGAAGACTTCATCAGCGGTGCGGGCACCACGCCGAACGTGTTCTCCGGTTACCACCTGCCCGGCACGCCCGAGCGCAACCTCTACGCCGAATTGGCCTGGGCGCCGGTCGGTGCCTGGGCCGGTTTCAACGGTGCAGTGGAAGTGGTCCGCACCGACAAGCTGTACGTGAACGACACCAACACCGACGCGGCACCGGCGAGCACCGTGCTGAACCTGCGTGCCGGTTTCAAGCAGTCCGCGGGCGCGTGGCAGTTCAGCCAACTGGTGCGGCTGGACAACGCGACCGACCGCTACTACGCTGGCTCGGTGATCGTCAACGAAGGGAACAGCCGCTTCTTCGAGCCGGCAATGCCGCGCAACTGGTTGCTTTCGCTGAGCGCGCGATACAGCTTCGAATAGTGCCAAGTTAGCACGCACGCGCTTACGTGGCGTTGCTTTGCGGCGCAAACGGAACGCGGGAAAACGCGCTTGAAGCGTGTCGATGTCACATTGAGCGGGGCTGCCGCAGGCGGGACGTGAGCTCGTCGCCGGGCGCCGCCTCTACGATTCTCCGTCCCGAACGACAGACCGGCGCCTCGCCGGTCTGGGCCCGCTGGGGAACGCCCGCCATGCCCAGACGATCTGCTCAATACAACGCCCTGACTCGCCGGTCGAACGGTTCGGCCGGTTTGACGGCCGGCACGCGTTGCACAGGCGCAAACAGCCTGTGCCATCGAACACTCGATGGCGCCCTCATGCCTTGAATACGCTTCTCGAGCCTCACCTTCGCACCGACGTGCCGCCTGGTGTCGAACCCGACAGTCCGGCTGGCCAGCGGGCCGTTGAAGCGTTGCTGGCCGAGCAACAGCACACCGCAGCCACGCTGTACCGCCATGCGCCGCTCGGCCTGGGGGTGACCGCCTTCCTCGCCGTGGCCACCATGCTCGCACTCGACCTGGGTTACCCCGATCGGGCAGGCTGGGAGTGGCTGGGGGTGTTTTTGGGCGTGATCGCGCTGCGCTGCATCGAGGCACTGCGCCAGCGCAGGGCGGTGTTGCCGCCGCCCGCTTCGGTCATGATTCGAAGCTACGCCATCGGTGCGGTGGCGGGCGCCTGCGCTGGCGCACTGCTGCCTTGGGTCGTGATGCCGGGCCTGGACGCAGGCGCGGCGGCGATCGTGCTGGTGGGCGCCATGGCACTGGCGGCCGTGGGTGTGCAGCAACTCGTGCCGCTGCGCCGCCTGGCCCTGTTTCATCTGGGCCTGCCGCTGGGCTCTTGCGCGATCTGGCTGTTGTCGCGCGACGACGGCCCGCACCGCATGCTGGGCGGACTCACCGTGCTGATGCTGGTGGTGTTGCTGGCCGGCACTCAGCGGGCCCATGGCCTGTGGCGAGCGGCGCACGCGCGCGCGCGCGACAAGCAGCGCCTGGAGCGTCGCATCGATGAACTCGCCGACCAACTCAACAGCACGCGCACGATGGCCGAACAGGCCGCCGCCGGGCTCGAGCAGCGCATTGAAGACCGCACGGTCGCACTGGAGGTGCGCTCGCGCGAACTCGCGCAGGCCTCGGTGACCGATGCCCTCACCGGTTTGCCGAACCGCAAGGGCATCAACCAGTACCTGTTCGAGGCGCCGCTGAACGGCGAAGGCCCGCGCAAACACTTCGCGCTGCTCTTCCTCGACATGGAGCACATCAAGGAAGTGAACGACCTGATGGGCCACGCCGCTGGCGACACGGTGCTGCGCGTCACCGCCGAGCGGCTGCGCGAGTGCATGCCACGCGGTTCGTTTGCAGCGCGCTGGGGCGGTGACGAATTCGTCGTCGTGCTGCCCGGCCTGAAGAACGTCGGGCCGCAGGCGCAAGTGGTGGCCGAACAGATGCGCGCCGCGCTGTCGCACGCCGTTCCCGTGAACGATCGGCTGCTGCGCCTGGGTTGCAGCATCGGCATTGCGCTCGCGCCGCACCATGGCAGCAGCCCGGAAGCCTTGCTGTTGGCCGCCAGCCACGCGGTGCGTGCGGCCAAGGCGGCCGGTACCGGCCGGGTGCGCATCTACGACGCTTCGCTCGCCGACGCGGCCGGCCGCCAGCACGAACTGGCGCAAGCCTTGCCGGTGGCGGTTGAATTGGGCCAGTTGCAGGTGGCTTACCAGCCGATCGTCTCGTCGGTCGACGACAGCACGTCGCATGTGGAGGCGCTGGTGCGCTGGCGCCATCCGCAGTGGGGCTCGGTGTCGCCGGGCGAATTCATTCCGGTGGCCGAATCGAGCGGCCTCATCCTGCCGATGGGCCGCCTGGTGCTGCGCCAGGCCTGCCGCGACGCAGCGCGCTGGAGTGGGCCGAACCCGCCGAAGGTGAGCGTGAATGTGTCGGCGATGCAGGTCACATCAGGCCAGTTGGTGACGCAGGTTCGCGAGGCGCTCGCCACGTCCGGCCTGCCGGCGCGGCGGCTCGTCATCGAGTTGACCGAAAGTATGCCGATGACGGGCCGCGAACGCGTCGACAAGACCCTGCGGGAATTGCATGAGATGGGCGTGACGCTGGCGATCGACGATTTCGGCACCGGCTACTCGTCGCTCAGCGCCTTGATGCGACAGCCCCTGACCTTGCTCAAGGTCGACAAATCTTTTGTACACGAGGTGCCGGGCCAGGGCGAGGTGCTGATCAACGCCACGCTCGATGTGGCGCGCCGCTTCGGCCTGAAGGTGGTGGCCGAAGGCGTCGAAACCAAGGCGCAGCAGGCGCGCCTGCTGACGCTGGGGGTGCACTACATGCAGGGCTACCTGTTCGGCAAGCCGATGCCGAACAACGAGTTCGCCGTCTGGCTGGCGCTGCGCGACGGCAGCGAGCACACGATTTCGTTGCGCGAAAGCGTGTTCTGAAGCGCGGCGCTGCGCCGACTTGCGCAGCGCTCAAACCCGGATTCGCGGCGCCGGCTCAGAAAAATGCCTGCAAACCCGTCTGCGCCCGCCCCAGGATCAGCGCGTGCACGTCGTGGGTGCCCTCGTAGGTGTTGACGGTTTCGAGGTTGATCATGTGGCGGATCACGTGGTACTCGTCGTGGATGCCATTGCCGCCGTGCATGTCACGCGCCATGCGGGCAATGTCGAGCGACTTGCCGCAGCTGTTGCGCTTGATGAGTGAAATCATCTCGGGCGCCGCTTTGCCTTCATCGAGCAATCGGCCCACGCGCAGGCAGGCCTGCAGGCCGAGCGTGATCTCGGTCTGCATGTCGGCGAGCTTCTTCTGGATCAACTGGTTCGCTGCCAGCGGCCGCCCGAACTGCTGACGGTCGAGCGTGTACTGGCGTGCCGCGTGCCAGCAGAATTCGGCCGCACCGAGCGCGCCCCAGGCAATGCCGTAACGCGCCTTGTTCAAACAACCGAACGGGCCCTTGAGGCCGTTCACGTTAGGCAGCAGGTTCGCCTCGGGCACGAACACCCCGTCCATCACGATCTCACCGGTGATGCTGGCGCGCAGGCTCATCTTGCCTTCGATCTTCGGCGCGCTCAGGCCCTTCATGCCGCGTTCGAGAATGAAACCGTGGATCGCCTCCTGGCCGCCCACCTGGCCGTCCGGATCTTCGCGCTTGGCCCAGACGACGAAGACGTCGGCAATGGGGGAGTTCGTGATCCACATCTTGCTGCCCTTGAGCAGGTAGCCGCCGTCGACCGGCTTGGCGCGGCTCAGCATGCTGGCCGGGTCGGAACCGTGGTTCGGCTCGGTCAGGCCGAAGCAGCCCACCCATTCGCCGCGCGCGAGTTTGGGCAGGTACTTCTCGCGCTGCGCCTCGTTGCCGTAGACATGGATCGGGTGCATCACGAGCGAGCTCTGCACGCTCATCGCGCTGCGGTAACCACTGTCGACGCGCTCCACCTCGCGCGCCACCAGGCCGTAGCTGACGTGGTTGACACCCGGGCAGCCGTAACCGTCGATGGTGGAGCCGAGCAGGCCGAGTTCGCCCATTTCGGTCATGATCGTGCGGTCGAAGGTCTCATGGCGTGCCGCCATCAGCACGCGGGTCTGCAGCCGCTCCTGACAATACTGGTGTGCGGCGTCGCGCACGGCGCGTTCGTCTTCGCTGAGCTGGTCGTCCAGACGCAAGGCGTCGTCCCACTGAAAGGCGGTTTTCATGGCTGTAAGTCCGTGGCGTGCTGATCGACGGATGATAAGCGTGTGGGGTTGTCTGGCCCACGCGGGAGCAGCGCGCCAAGGTGCGCCGCAGAATTGAGCTTTTCCAGGCGTTTCACGGAGCACGGCATGAACGATTCGATCGAAACCATCACCTTGGGCGGCGGATGCTTCTTGTGCGTCGAGGCGGTCTACGAGGAGGTGCGCGGCGTGACCGGCGTCGAATCGGGCTACAGCAACGGCGAGGTCGACAACCCGTCGTACGAACAAGTGTGCAGCGGGCGCACCGGCCATGCCGAGGTGGTGCGGGTGAGTTTCGACACCGCCCAGATCAGCCTGCGCCAGGTGCTGGAGATCTTCTTTGTGGTGCACGACCCGACCTCGCTGAACCGCCAAGGCAACGACAAAGGCACGCAGTACCGCTCGGCGATCTTCTATCGCACGGCCGCGCAGGGAGCGGTCGCGCGTGAGGTGCTGGCGGAAGCGAATGAACACCACCGCGGCCGCGTCGTGACGCAGATCGAAGCCGAACGAAACTACTGGCGCGCCGATGACGAACACCAGCACTATTTCGCCAATCACCCCAGCCAGGGGTACTGCATGTTCGTCGTGTTTCCGAAGGTCGAGAAGTTTCGCCAGACCTTCAAGGACCTGATGCGTTCGGCCTGACGCCATCCCGCTGGGCCGTCGGCCCGAGCGGCCGGCTCGCGATGTGCATCGACCGGCGCAGCTCCGCTACGGTGCGAGCCGTTCGCGCGGCCACTGGCCGTCGGCGTGGCGGTAGACCAGGCGGTCGTGCAGGCGTGAACGCCGCCCTTGCCAGAACTCCCAGCGGTCGGGCGCGAGCCGAAAACCTCCCCAATGCGGCGGGCGCGGAGGGTTCATCAGGTACTTGGCGCCGACCTTTGCGGCGTTCGCGACCAGCACCGCACGTGAGGAGATGACCTGGCTTTGCGGCGACGCCCAGGCGCCGATGCGTGAATCGAGCGGGCGCGACGCGAAATAGGCGTCCGACTGCGCCGCGTCGGTGTGCTCAACCCGGCCCTCGATGCGCACCACACGCTCGAGTTCGACCCAGTGGAACTGCAGCGCGGCGAACGGGTGCGCCGCGAGTTCGCGGCCCTTTCGGCTCTCGTAGTTGCTATACCACACCAGCCCGCGCGCATCGCAGCCCTTGAGCAGCACCACCCGGGTGGAGGGCCGCGAGTCGGCGCCGACGCTGGCCAGCGTCATCGCGGTGGGTTCGGGCAGTTGGCCGTCCAGCGCCTGCTGCAGCCAGAGTTCGAATTGGGCCAAGGGGTCGGCCAGGGCGCTCGTTTCGTCGAGTTCGGCCCGTTCATAGCTCTTGCGAAGTTCGGCGATGGATTGCATGGTGCGGCCAGTATAGGCAGCACCCGGGTCGGCGGTACCCTGGTCGCGCCGTCATGTGCGGCTGCGCACTGTCACGAGGTGGCGCATCGTGGGTCCGCTTCGGTTCAAGTGCGGGTCGCACCTGCGCAATATTGCGTACGGGGAACGCCTTAGGTAAACGTCCCACTTCCTCAAATGGCCGGCAGCTTCCATGCTCGGTGTGTCGCGGCCACGTGAACCGCGGTCGTTCGAGACCGATTCCAACCGGGGAAAGTGCATGACGGCCAGGCCGGCAGTGATCGTTTTGGCAGCAGGCCGAGGCACGCGCTTCGGCGACGCCGACCACAAGCTGGCGCAGAACCTGGGCGCGTACAGCGTGCTCGGCACGACGCTGCGCCATGCCATTGCGAGCGAACTGCCGGTCATCGTGGTCACCACCGAAGCGCTCAGCGAACTGGCCAGACGGACAGTGGCAGCGCGCGACGTGATCATCGTTCCGCAGGCGGGTGCGCCGGGCCACCCGGAGGCGGGCATGGGCTATTCAATCGCCTGTGGCGTTACTGCGCGCGCGAACGCGGCCGGCTGGGTGATCCTGCCCGGCGACATGCCGCTGGTGCAACCGAGCAGCCTGGTGGCGGTGGCGCGCGAGCTGAACCAGCATCCGGTCGTGTGTGCCCAGTACAAAGGCCGGCGCGGCCACCCGGTCGGTTTTGGCGCCGAGCTGTACTCCGAGCTGGCGATGCTCACCGGCGATGACGGGGCGCGCCGCCTGGTGGCGCGCTATCCGGCGTTGGGCCTGGAGCTGGACGACCCCGGGGTGTTGGTGGATGTGGACACGGAAAGCGACCTCGACCAGCTGCGCCAGACGCTCGACACCGCGCCGATGCCGCTGTCAGGCTTGTAGCAGCCCGCTCACCGCACCAGACCATGGTGACGCGCCAGGGACTCCAGGCGCTCGATTTCGCGGTCACGAATGCCATGCTGGCGCAGCGCGCGGGCGGTTTCCAGCAGGTACTCCAGCGTTGTGCCGTACCGCCCGCAGGCACTTCGCAGGATCTCCAGCATGTGCACATCACTGATGCGCCCGGTGTGGTTCGGGCTGGCGCGGTTCAACGTGAAAGCCAGCGCTTTTACCGTCCCGTCCGGCGTGCGGCAGCGCAACCACGCGGGGTCGTACACCCCCGTGGGCATTTCGCGCAACCAGAGCCGCTCGAGTTCGTCGGCGGCCTGGCGTTGCGGGACGCGATAGACGAAACCCCGGCACGAACCGCCTGAAATCAGTGCGAACACCAGTCCCGGGCAATCGGGTGTGCCGCGGTTGACGCGCGAACGCATCTGCAAGGCACGGTGCCAGCCGTGCACATGCGCAGGGCGCCGCTCGGGTGCGTCGAACTCCGGGCGCCAGATCAGCGAGGCATAGCCGAACACCCACAAGTCATGCCGGCCACCCCAGGCTTTCAGGGTGCGTTCGAGCAGGCTGCGCGGATCGCGCAGGGGCGCGACAGTGGGGTTCGGCGTCATGCGGATACTCTAGAGCCGCCCGGGCCTTGCCGCACGGGGCCTCAGCCCATCGGAGCGCAGTGCTCAGCTTCTGCACAGCTCAGGCCGCGCCGCGAGCTCGGGAATGATGGCCGTGCGAGCGATGCCAAGTCCGCGGCAACTCCGGCCGAGCCGGCCTGCCGAGCGCCATAACTCACGTTCCCGGGCGCTGCGTCAAGCCCTGCCGGCTCGAATCGGTGCTGGCGCGTTCACAGTCCGAATCGGGGCGTTCCCACCTTGACGCAGTGCCTGTGCCCATCGCAGAACCAGTGATTCGCTGCCGACGTGCCTGGTGCGCTGGCGACCCGCCCCATACGGCCCGAAGGGTTGAAGAGATTGACTGTGTAACCAAGTTACATCAGAATCAAAGCACAAGTTACATCGCGGGGATACCCATGAAGCCAGCCATTGCTGAAGTGACAGCGCGAATCCGCGAACGCAGTGTCGCAACCCGCCGTCTCTACCTGGAAGGTGTCGATGCCGCCGTCGCGCGGCCGCGCGGAAGCGAACGTCTGGGCTGCGCGAATGTTGCGCACGCCTTCGCGGCGCTGCCCAGCGGCGACAAGTTTCGGGTCGTTGCGCAGCGCGCCCCAAACATCGCCGTCGTGAGCGCCTACAACGACATGCTGTCTGCGCATCAACCGTATGAGGGCTTTCCGGCGCTGATCCGCGACGAGGCGCGTCGCCATGGCGCCACCGTGCAGGTCGCCGGTGGCGTGCCGGCAATGTGCGACGGCGTCACGCAAGGCCTGCCCGGCATGGAGCTGAGCCTGTTCTCGCGCGACACGATCGCCATGGCCACTGCGATTGCACTCACCCACGACGTTTTTGACGCCGCTTTGCTGCTCGGCGTGTGCGACAAGATCGTGCCGGGCCTGCTGATCGGTGCCTTGCATTTCGGTCACCTGCCCTGCGTGTTCGTGCCGGCCGGGCCGATGAGCACGGGCATGAGCAATGGTGCCAAGTCGAAGGTGCGGGAACAGTATGCGCAGGGCCTGGTGGGCCGCGAGGAGTTGCTTCAGGCCGAGTCGGCGGCCTACCACGGCGCTGGAACCTGCACCTTCTACGGCACTGCGAACAGCAACCAGATGCTGCTCGAGGCGATGGGCCTGCACGTGCCGGGCTCGGCCTTCGTGCACCCGCACGCGAGCCTGCGCGAAGCGCTGACCCGCGAAGCGGTGCGCGGTGTGCTCGGCATGGTCCAGGGCCCGCGGTTCACACCGATCGGGCGCCTCGTCGATGAACGCGTGATCGTCAACGCGATGGTCGCCCTGCTCGCCACCGGCGGCTCGACCAACCACCTGATCCACTGGGTGGCGGTGGCGCGCGCGGCCGGCATCCTGATCGACTGGACCGACTTCGCCGACCTTTCGGCGGCCACGCCGTTGCTGGCACGCGTCTACCCGAATGGCGCGGCGGACGTGAACCAGTTTCAGGCCGCCGGCGGGCCGGCCTTCGTGATTCGTGAGTTGATCGATTCCGGCTGCATGCACGCCGACGTCGCCACCGTTGCCGCCGGCGGGCTGCGCGAATACGCCAAGCTGCCGCAGGCCGACGGCGCAATGCTGCACTGGCACGATCTGCCGAAAGCCAGCGGTGACGACGCCGTGGTGCGTCAAGCGGCGGCGCCGTTCAGCCCCGAAGGTGGCTTGAAACTGCTGCAGGGCAACCTTGGGCGTGCGGTGATCAAGGTGTCGGCGGTGCCAGATCATTGCCACGTCATTGAAGCGCCGGCCATCGTGTTTGATGCCCAGGAAGAACTGCTCGCGGCCTTCAAGGCGGGTGAATTGCAGCGCGATTTCGTCGCGGTCGTGCGTTTCCAGGGGCCGCGAGCGAACGGCATGCCCGAGTTGCACAAGCTCACGCCGCCGCTGGCGGTGTTGCAGGGGCAGGGATTCAAAGTTGCGCTGGTGACCGACGGGCGAATGAGCGGCGCGTCGGGCAAGGTGCCCGCAGCGATTCATGTCAGCCCCGAAGTGCTGGGCGGCGGGCCACTGGGCAAGGTGCGCAGCGGCGACCGGGTGCGGCTCGAC
The DNA here is from genome assembly GCA_031396425.1 of Rhizobacter sp. GTDB lineage: Bacteria > Pseudomonadota > Gammaproteobacteria > Burkholderiales > Burkholderiaceae_C > JAEMQF01. The sequence goes on from JANNKS010000281.1 coordinate 17,301, forward strand.
GCGGTGAAAGGCACCCTCGACGCGCTGGTCGACCCTGCGGTGTGGGCAGCCCGAGAATGCGTTGTGCTGAGCGATGCGCAGGCGCGCGGCAATGGCCGCGGCCTGGGTCGCGACCTGTTCGCCGGCATGCGACGAAATGTGCTGAGCGCCGAAGAAGGCGCGTGCAGCTGGCTTTGATTGCGCAAGACACTCTGGAGCTTGGACATGGAAACGCTTGAACTGGCGGCCTTCGGCCCGGTCATCCCGGTCATCGTGATCGACGACATCGACGCCGCGGTACCGATGGCACGCGCGCTCGTCGAGGGCGGCGTGCGCGTGCTCGAGGTGACGCTGCGAACGTCGGTCGCGCTGCGCTGCATGGAAGCGATTGCAAAGGCGGTGCCCGAAGCCATCGTCGGCGCCGGCACGGTTCGCAGCCTGGCCGACGCGCGCTCGGCCAAGGACGCGGGCTGCGTCTTTGCCGTCAGCCCAGGCTACACCAGCGCCATCGGGCTGGCGTGCCAGAACATCGGTCTGCCGTTGCTGCCCGGCGTCGCCACGGCGAGCGAAATCATGCAGACGAACGCCGACGGCTTCCGGTTCCTCAAGTTCTTCCCGGCCAGCGCCGCTGGAGGCATTCCGATGCTCAAGGCGCTTGCGGGCCCGTTCTCCGACGTGATGTTCTGCCCGACCGGCGGCATCACGGCCGAGACCGCCCCTCAGTTTCTGGCACTGCCCAACGTCAAGGTGTGCGGCGGTTCCTGGCTGACACCGGCGGACGCGGTCGCGGCGAAGGATTGGCACCGCATCACGGCACTGGCGCGCGCGGCGGGCGCGTTGCGCCGCTGACGGCCGAAGCTGCTGGCGGTGATGCACGCGTCGGTGACCGTGGTGGTGCGCCAGGGCCACGCATGAACATCCTGGGCCCGTTTCCAACCCTCGAGACGCCGCGCCTGCTGCTGCGAGAGATCGTCGCCGAGGATGCACCGGCGCTGTTCAGCATCCATGGCGACGCCGACCTGATGCAGTGGTTCGGCTTCGACCCGCTGCCCGATGTCAGCGCTGCTGAGAACCTCGTGAAGGTGTTCGCGGCCTGGCGCAACCAGCCGAATCCGGGCACGCGCTGGGGCCTTCAGTTGAAACACGACCCCACCCTGGTGGGCACCTGCGGCTTGTATGGCTGGAACCGCAACTGGCGCAAGTGCACGATCGGCTATGAACTGGCGGCTCATCTGCATTCACAGGGCTACATGCAAGAGGCCCTCTGCGCGATGCTCGACTGGGGCTTTGCCAAGATGCGCCTGAACCGGGTCGAGGCAGAGATTCACCCGGACAACCTGGCTTCGCTCAACTTGGCGCGCAAGCTGGGATTCGTCGATGAAGGCCGGCTGCGCGAGGCCGGGCGCTGGAACGGCCAGTATCACGATCTGCTGCAACTCTCGTTGCTGCGCCGCGAGTGGCGCAGCTTCGGCGATTGACCTTGCTCCGTTCATCGTGACGCATCGGCGCGAGTCGCCCGCGCATGGCATTGCTGGTCAGCCTCGCAGCCCGGGCAACCGCCACAACCTGGCCGCCGCAGTCGGGGCCGGGCTTGACGTCAGGCCCTGCGCTCGATCAGCTCGACCTTGTAGCCATCCGGGTCGGTGATGAAGGCAATCACCGTCGTGCCGCCCTTCACCGGGCCGGCTTCGCGCGTGACCGCGCCACCATTGGTGCGGATCTTTTCGCACGCGGCGTAGGCATCGGGCACCTCGATCGCGATGTGGCCGTAAGCGCTGCCCATGTCGTACTGCTCGACGCCATGGTTGTAGGTCAACTCGATCTCGGCGTGCTCCGGGTTATTGCCGTAGCCGACGAAGGCGAGCGAATACTTCTGCTCGGGCCGGTCGGTGGTGCGCAGCAACGTCATGCCCATCACGCGGGTGTAGAAGTCGATCGAGCGTTGCAGGTTGCCGACGCGCAGCATCGTGTGAAGAAGTCTCATGGTGTGTCGAAGATGAAGCAGGTGGTAGAGGCGTGAGCGTACAGCTTGCCGTCCGGGCCTGCCAGGCGAGCCTCGGCGGTCGCCATGCGTCCGCCAAGGTGAATCACCTTGCCTTCGGCGCGCACCAGTGGCACCTTGTCGGTCAGCGGGCGAACGATGTTGACCTTCAGTTCGGCCGTGGTGTAGCTTTTTCCAGCCGGCAGCGTTGCGTGAACGGCGCAGCCGAGTGCCGAGTCGAGCAGGGTGGCAAACCAGCCGCCATGAACCGTGCCCAGCGGGTTGTAGTGGCGCGGCAACGGGCGGCCCTGGAACACGGCGCGCCCCGGCTCGATCTCGACGGGCAGGAAGTCCAGCGTGTCGCCGATCGCCGGGCGTGGCAGCCGGCCCGCAAAGATCGCCTCGAAGAACTGCATCCCGGTCAAACCGGCCACCTGGTCGGGGTGCGCCACACCTGCCTGGCTGAAACGGCTGCGAAGCTCCGTCTCGCGTGCTCGCCACGCCTGCAGCGTCTGCTCTGCGTCGTTCCCGGTGGCCATGGTGTCTTCCAAAGATTGCAACTGCAAACATTGTAGCTACAATGAAAAACATGGTCATCAAGTCTTTGCCCCAGTCCCAGCCTGACGGTTCTGGTGCGGCGCCGCGCGGCTGCACGAATTTCAAGTTGCGCCAGTTGACACGCCGCGTCAGCCAGCACTACGACCACATCATCGCCGGCGCCGGGTTGAAGACGACGCAGTATTCACTGCTGTCCAACCTCGCCAGCCACGGCCCGATCCGCCCCGGCGACCTGGCGCTGCAGATGGAGATGGACGCCTCGACGTTGACGCGCAATCTGCAGCCGCTCGTCGCGCAGGGTTGGGTCGAGGTCGGGCCGGGCGCCGACGCGCGCAGCCGGCTGGTGACGCTCACCGACGCCGGCCGCGCCAAGCGCGTGCAGGCGCAGCGCGAATGGAAGCGCGCCCAGTTGGCGCTGAACAAGAGGCTGGGCCCAGCGCGGGTTGGCGAACTGCACGCGCTGCTCGATGCGTGCCTGCTGCAGATGAACCAACCCGAGGCCCACCCCGATGAATGAGGTCCGAAGCACCCTTCGAATCGTCGCTTTGCCGTTGGTGTTGCTCGCAGCTGGCGGTGTGTTTGCGCTGACGATGGGCACGCGCCAATCGATGGGCCTGTTTCTCAATACGCTCAACACCACCACCGGCCTGGGGTTGGCCAGCATCAGCCTCGCGTTTGCGTTCGGCCAGATCTGGTGGGGCTTGACCCAGCCATTCGCCGGCATGGTGGCCGACCGCATCGGCGCCGGCCGCGTGTTGCTGGCGGGCATTGTGCTGGTCGCGCTGGGCACCGCGCTGATTCCGTACATGACGACGACGTTCGGCCTGATTCTCGCCATCGGCTTGCTTGCCGCAGGCGGCGCTGGCATGGCCGGGCCATCGGTGTTGATGGCCGCCACCACGCGCCTGGTGGCGCCCGAAAAACGCGGCATGGCCACCGGCATCGTGAACGCGGGCGGGTCGTTCGGCCAGTTCCTGTTTGTGCCGATCGCGCAGGGAATTTCGGCTGCGGCGGGTTGGGTTGCAGCGATTCAGAGCATGGCTTTGCTGACGCTGTTCGCGTTGCCTGCGGCGTGGGTGCTCCGCGGAAACTCGAAACATCTGGCGGCAGCGGTGGGCACGGCCGGCCAATCCGAGACGACTCGCGAGGCGATATCGCGCGCCTGGCGGCTGCCGAGTTTTCGCTTGCTGGCCGCGGGGTTCTTCGTCTGCGGCTTTCACGTCGCCTTCATCGCCACCCACCTGCCAGGTGTCGTGGCCGCATGCGCGCTGCCGCCTTCGGTCGGGGCCTGGGCGCTGGCGATCGTGGGTTTGTTCAACATCGTCGGCAGTCTGGGCATCGGTTGGGCGATGGGCCGCTGGCGATCAAAATCACTGTTGTCGCTGTTGTACGCCACGCGTGGCTTGGCAGTTCTGCTGTTCATGCTCGCGCCAAAAACCGAAACCGTGGTGCTTGTCTTTGCGGCCGTGATGGGCCTGACGTTCCTTTCCACCGTCCCGCCCACCGCGGCGCTGGTCGCCAAGTTCTTCGGGCCGGCCCACATGGGCACCTTGTTCGGCATCGTGATGGTGGCGCACCAGGTCGGTGGTTTCCTCGGCGCCTACCTCGGCGGCAAGGCCTTCGAATGGACCGGCAGCTATGACTGGATGTGGGCCGCCGACGTCGCGCTCGCGGTGGGCGCCGCGTTGATCCACCTGCCGATCCGCGAAACGGCGGCGCCGCCACGCGCACTCGCTGCGGCCTGACGCCGGCGCGCAGGCCCGGGGCGAGCGGGTGGCCGCGCACCCGGGGTGGCGTCACTCAGGCCAGCCTCCCTCGGCGAGGTCTGCGCGCGTCGCGCCTGCACATTCACAACAAGCCCACGCCGAACAGCACGAGCACACCCAGCGTTGCGAAAACGAGCGCCGCCACCCGATGAACCCACCGCATCGGAACCCAGCGCACCAATTTGTCGCCGAACAGCACGGCCGGCACGTTCGCCAGCATCATGCCCAGCGTCGTTCCCGCGGTGACGACGAACACAGACTGGTAGCGCGCTGCGAGCACGATGGTGGCAATCTGCGTCTTGTCGCCCATCTCGGCGAGAAAGAACGCCACCAGCGTCACACCGAACACGCCCCAGCGGCTTGACGGTGCCGGTTCGCCTTCGCCAGCCTTGTCGGGCACGAGCATCCAGGCCGCGACGGCGAGAAAGGACAGCCCGAGCATCCAGCGCAGCCAGCGCGGGTCGAGCCAGCGCGTCAGCCACTCGCCCAGCGCGCTCGCGCCGGCGTGGTTCGCGAGCGTGGCGACCAGGATGCCCAGAACAATGGGCAGCGGCCGGCGAAAACGAGCCGCCAGCAGCAACGCCAGCAGCTGCGTCTTGTCGCCCATTTCGCCGAGGAAGACGACGCTGGTCGATACCGTGAACGCTTCAAGCATCGGCAGCTGGTCCTGAATTCGGGCCGCCGCCGATGGCGCGATCGTCCACGACGCGGCAGGAGCCGAAGCAGCTGCGCGTCAGGACGCCACCGTGTAGTTCAACGCCATGCGGCCGCCGTCGACATAGACGATCTGGCCCGTCATGTAGCTGGAGGCGCTGCTGATCAGGAAGGCGCACACGTCGGCAATCTCGCTCGGTTCGCCAAGCCGCTGCAGCGGCGTGCGGCTCATGATGCGCGCGCGCGCCTCGGCGCTGCCGAGCACCGCGTTGCGTGCCAGCTCGGTGGCGATCGTGCCCGGCGCTACGGCGTTCACGCGGATACCGTGTTCGGCGAGCGAAATCGCCATCACGCGCGTCAGCTGGTTGATGCCGCCCTTGCTGACGTTGTAGCTGGCGATGGTGGGTATCGCCATCACACTGTTCACGGAACTCATGTTGACGATCGCGCCACCCGTGCCACCGCGTTGCATCTCGCGCGCAACCGCCTGGGCCACGAGGAAAGAGCCCTTGAGGTTGACGTTGAGCACCGCGTCCCAGTCGGCCTCGGTGATGTCGAGGAAGTTCGCCGCCTTGAAGATGCCGGCGTTGTTGATGAGCGCGTCGACGCGGCCGAAGGCGGCGACGGTGGCCGCCAGCGCGCTGTCGACATCGGCCTTGCGCGATACATCGCAATGGAATGAGGCGGCGCGGTGTCCTTGTTGGGTCAGCTGCTGCGCGAGTGCGCTGGCGGCCTGGTCATTTACGTCCCACAGCGCGACCGCCGCGCCGTCCCGAGCGAAACGTTCCCCACAAGCTGCGCCAATGCCTTGCGCCGCACCGGTGACCACGACCACCTTGTCGTTGAAATTGAAGCGAACGCAATCAGGGTCGGACATGTTCTTCATTTCGCAGAGTGGTTGCACATCGTAGCCACTGGGCCGACGCTCTTCGCAGAGCGATTTGCGTCAACCCAGCCAAAAGTCCATGCCTTGAGCATTCAACTCGATGTCCAGCGCCAGCAGCTCGAGTATCTTGTCGCGCGGCAGGGCGCAGCGGCGATTGCGAAGCCATTGCAGATAAAGGTCGGTCAACCCGGACTGCAATGCCGCGCTACGCTGGGGGTGATGGCGAAGTGATTCGCCGAGTCGCACGACGCCTTCGAGTTGATGCAGCAGTTGTGTGCCCAGGTGCTGGACCTGCTTCACCGCGCCGAAGTGGGTCAGGTACATGCACTGCGGATCGAACCCAAGCAGGCGTTGCACTGAGTTGCGCAGAGCGTCAGGTTCGAACTGCGTCGCGGGGGTGGTCGGGAACAACCACGGGCCGTCAGCCCCGTTGAACTCAGCATATGACATGCCGAACGTGTCGCCGGTGAAGAATCCCTGGCTGCGTTCGTCCCAGATGCAATGGTGGTGCTTCGCGTGGCCGGGCGTGTGAAAGAACTGGAGCAGCCGCGAGCCGAGTTCGAGGCTCATGCCGTCTTCACTCTCGATGACGCGCTCTTTGGGCACGCCCACCATCTGGCCGAAAGAGCTTTGCATCGTCTCCTCGCCGTAGACCGCCGTGGCACTGGTCATCAGGCGGCTGGGGTCGACCAGGTGCCGCGCCCCTGCCGGATGAACGACGAGCCTGGCCTGGGGCAGGCTCTGCATCAACAGGCCGGCACCACCCGCGTGGTCGAGGTGCACATGCGTGGCGATCACGAAATCGACTGACTCGCGTGATACGCCAACGGCGTCGAGCGCTATGTCACGAGCTTCGAGTTCACCGGCGTTCTTGAGCCGGGTCTCTATTGTGTCTCTGTAGACGCCGAAGCGAGTGCATTGTTCTACGGCTACAACGTTGCCGGCCCATGGGACAGCATGCCGTTCTCACGGACGACGTTCAGTCTTGCGGTCGGTATCGAGGAGCGCCTTGGCCCGTCCGCGTTCCGTGGCGGCCAACGCCCCCTTGACGCTCGCAAGGGGGCCGATCGCGTCGGCGCGGGCTAGCCAGGCAAGCGCCCAGGTGGAATACATCGAACTCTGCTCCTCGGCGAAGCTGATCGCGTTGGCGTCAC
>JANNKS010000425.1:0-1776 GCA_031396425.1 Rhizobacter sp.
CAGGTGACAGATCTCGGTCATGCCGGCTTCCGAAAAACTGCGGTTCTTGCGCACCTTCTTGTCTTCCACGTCCTGCAGGATGCGCTCGATGATGTCGCCGATCTGCTCCATGTTGATCGTGAACGAGACCACGTCGGTCCAGCGTCGGCTCTCGCGCTCCGACAAGGCCTCGCGCGAAATCTGCGTGAGGTAGAGCTTGATCGCGGTGTACAACTCGTCGACGGTGTCGTCCATGGCGCGCAGGCGCTCGGCCAGCGCGAGGTCGTTGTTGCGGATCACCGGCAGCACGCCGCGCAGCATCGTCTCCACCACGTCGGCCTGGCGCAGCGCTTCACGGGCAGCGCAGCTGATCGCAAGCGACGGCGTGGCCAGCGCGACCAGATCGAGATGGCGCGGCCGCATCGAATTCGCATCGGGCGCCGGTTCGGGCAACCAGCGGTCCACGCGTTTGCCCAGGGCGGTGGTGAAGCCGATGCACAGCAGCGCCATCGCAATGTTGAACGCCAGGTGAAAGCCCACCACCTGGTGGTGCACGGTGCCGATCATCTGCTGCAACTGCGCCAGCACCTGGGGCAGGAACGGGATGACGAGCAGCGCGCCCACTGTCTTGAAGATCAGGCTGCCCAACGGCAGACGGCGCACCTGGGGTGACGCTCGGCTGGTGGCAATCATGCCCAGCAGCCCGCTTCCCAGGTTCGCGCCCAGCACCAGCCCGAAGGCCACGGTGGGCGGCAGCATGCCGGTCGTGGCCAGCGTCGCGGTGAGCAGCACGATCGCCAGGCTGGAATAGGCCAGCACGGTCAGCACCGCGCCGACCACGATGTCGAGCAGGACTTCGTTGGGCAGCGCCACCAGCAGGCCGCGCACGGCCGGCGAATCGGTGAGCGGTTTGGTCGCGCCGACGATCAGTTGCAGCGCCAGCGTGATCAGGCCCAGGCCGATCAGCGCGCGGCCAATGCGACCGGATGAACGGTCCTGGCGCGAAATGAACAGCACCACTCCGACGAAGATGAGCAGCGGCGAAAGCCAGGAGAGGTCGAACGAAAACACCACCGCCATCAGGCTGGTGCCGATGTCGGCGCCCAGCATCACGGCCAGCGCCGCTGGCGTCGCGACCAGCCCGCTGCCGACGAAGCTGGCGACGATCAGGCAGGTTGCGGTGCTGGACTGCATCAGGCCCGTCACGCCAATTCCGGCGAGCATCGCCTTGCCCCGGCTGCTGAAGCTGCGCGCCAGCACGCCACGCAGGTCTTCGCCGAACACACGCAAGACATCGGTGCGCACGATGTGGGTGCCCCAGACGAGCAGCGCGATGGCGGCGAGAAGATTGAGAAGATGAACCATGCGGGTGTGGCCGCCTCGCGAGGGGCTTCGTCGGCGCGAGCACGCGCCAAGGTGAAACCGGCGGCGCCGGCACGAGTACCGGCGCTGGCGCGAAAGCCTTGTGTATTCTGCGCTAGAGCACTTCCGAGGCGAAATCGGCCAGGCGTGAACGCTCGCCGCGCGCCAGCGTCACGTGGCCCGAATGCGGCCAGCCCTTGAAACGGTCGACCGCGAACGTCAACCCGGAACTGCCTTCGGTCAGGTAGGGCGTGTCGATCTGTGCCAGGTTGCCCAGGCAGACGATCTTGGTGCCCGGCCCGGCCCGGGTGATCAAGGTCTTCATCTGTTTGGGCGTCAGGTTCTGCGCCTCGTCGATCAGCACGAACTTGTTGAGGAAGGTACGGCCGCGCATGAAGTTCATGCTCTTGATCTTGATCTTGCTGCGCACCAGGT
>JANNKS010000361.1:0-1803 GCA_031396425.1 Rhizobacter sp.
GTCAACCCGCTCGCCGACCTGGGCGACAAGGTGACCAAGTTGACCACCGAGCTGGGCATGAAAGGGTTCCAGAATGCCGATGAGGTCGGTGCGGCGGCGGTCGACTACCTGCGCGTGTGCGGTCACCTCATCTTTGCGTTCTTCTGGGCCCGCATGGCCAAGGTGGCGCTGGCCAAACTGGACAGCGGTGACCCCTTCTACAAGGCCAAACTCGCCACCGCACGGTTCTACTTCGCCAAGTTGCTGCCCGAGACGGCAGGCCTGATCCGCACCGCCCGTTCCGGCCTGGCGCCTTTGATGGAACTCGAAGAAGCCTCGTTCTGATTCACCTTCATGGAGACGAGAAACATGTTGAAAGTCCTTTTGGCCACGTTGGCCTGCCTCGCATTCAATTCCAACGCGTTGGCGCAAGCCACGCCGGTGGGCTTGTGGAAAACAATCGACGACGAAACCAAGCTGGAGAAGTCGTTCGTGCGCATCACCGAAGCGGGTGGCGTGCTCACCGGCAAGGTCGAAAAGATCGTCGACCCGGCCAAGCAGGACTCCAAATGCGAAAAGTGTACCGATGACCGCAAGGACAAAGCGGTGCTGGGCATGACGCTAGTGCGCAACACCAAGCAGAGCGCCGAAGACAAAGAGGTGTGGGACGGCGGCGACATCCTCGACCCGAACAACGGCAAGGTCTACAGGCTGCGCCTCAAACCCCTCGACGGCGGCAAGTCCATGGAAGTGCGCGGCTACATCGGGCCGTTCTTCCGCCACCAAATTTGGATCCGGGCGGAGTGACCATGAATCGATTCCAAGTGCGCAAGGTCGCCGTGCTCGGCGCGGGTGTGATGGGTGCTCAGATCGCGGCGCACCTCGTCAACGTCAAGGTGCCGGTGATCCTGTTCGACCTGCCCGCGAAGGAGGGGCTGAAGAACGGCATCGTCAGCAAGGCGGTCGAGGGCTTGAAGAAACTCAAACCTGCGCCACTGGGCATTGCCGAAGACGCCGTGTTGATCGAGCAGGCGAACTACGAAGAACACCTCGACAAGCTGAAAGACTGCGACCTGATCATCGAGGCGATCGCCGAACGCATGGACTGGAAGCTCGATCTGTACAAGCGTATCGCGCCGGCGGTGGCGCCGCATGCGATCGTTGCTTCGAACACCTCGGGTCTGTCGATCACCAAGCTGAGCGAAGTGTTGCCCGAGGAAATCAAGCCGCGCTTTTGCGGGATCCACTTCTTCAACCCGCCGCGCTACATGGCGCTGGTGGAGCTGATCAACACGCCCACCACGCGCCCTGAAATCCTCGACCAGCTCGAAGCGTTCGTCACCAGCGCGCTCGGAAAAGGCGTGGTGCGCGCCAACGACACGCCCAACTTCATCGCGAACCGGGTCGGCATCGCAGGCATGCTCGCCACGATCAAGGAGGCCGAGACCTACGGACTGAGCTACGACGTCGTCGATGACCTGACCGGGAAGAAGCTCGGCCGCGCCAGCAGCGGCACCTTCCGCACCGCCGACGTGGTGGGCCTGGACACGATGGCGCATGTCATCAAGACCTTGCAGGACAACCTGAAGGACGATCCGTTCTTTCCCAGCTACGGCACACCGCCCGTGCTGGCCAAGTTGATCGAGCAGGGCGCACTCGGCCAGAAAAGCGGCGCAGGCTTCTACAAGAAGGTCGGCAAGGACATCCTGCGGCTCGACGCCGTGAAGGGCGACTACGTGCCTTCGACCGGCAAGGCCGACGAGATCGTCGCGCGCATGCTCAAGAAGGCACCCGCCGAGCGGCTCAAGCTGCTCCGCGAATCCA
>JANNKS010000376.1:0-24064 GCA_031396425.1 Rhizobacter sp.
TCGGACGCCGCCAGCCCTGAAGCGCTTGACAGCGCCATCACCGCCATCGCCAACAGCGCGCGCATGGCGGCGCGAGCCTACTTGAGCAGCCCTTCGGCCTTCAGCGCTTCCTGCACTGCGGGGCGCGCGGCCATGCGGGCCATGAAGGCGCCCAGGTGGCGCAGCGACGAGATGTCGACGCCGACATGTTTGGTCCAGTTCGTGACGGTGAACAGGTAGGCGTCGGGAAGGCTGAAACTGTCGCCCATCAGGTACTGGCGGCCTTCGAGTTGCGTGTTGACCCAGGTCAACCGCTCGAGCACCTTGGTGCGGAACAGCGCCTTCGCTTCTTCCGGCATGGCGGGGTTGAACAGCGGGCTGAAAGTCTTGTGCAGTTCGGTGCTGATGAAGTTCAGCCATTCCTGGACTCGCGAGCGCGCCAAGGTGCCATTCGCCGGGGCCAGGTTCTTCCCCGGCACCTGATCGGCGATGTACTGAACGATCGCCGGCCCTTCCGAGAGACGCTCGCCGTTGTCGAGTTCGAGCAGTGGGACGTAACCTTTCGGATTGATGGTGTAGTAATCAGTGCCGTCGCCCAGCTTGTGGGTCTTGGTACTGGCCAGCACCGGTTCGAAAGCCAAGCCGGATTCGCGCAACACGATGTGCGGCGACAAGGAACAAGCGCCAGGGCTGTAGTAGAGCTTCATGGAGATTCCCAGGGAAGAGTTTTCGGGGGTTCGATTAGAGCGCCATTTGATTGCCCATGCACCGCACTGGGCGGGCGGGTTCGTGGCAGCATCCTCGCCCCACGCCCAGACTGTCGGCCATCTGTGCCGGCCACTGCCATGAACGCCATCGCGCCCGTCCGCCTGAATCAACCTCGCTCGATCGAGCGCGTCGTGCGCGGTCAGCCCACGTCCGACGGCGCCGGCGTCAAGTTGACACGGGTGTTGACGCAGCCGCTGCAACAGCGGCTCGACCCGTTCCTGATGCTCGACGCGTTCGGCAGCGATTCTGCCGACGACTACATCGGCGGCTTCCCCGACCACCCGCATCGTGGCTTCGAGACGGTGACGATCATGCTCGCCGGGCGCATGCGCCATCGCGACAGCGTCGGCAACGTCGGCTTGCTCGAGCCGGGCAGCGTGCAGTGGATGACGGCCGGGCGCGGCATCATCCACTCCGAGATGCCCGAGCAGGAGCAGGGCCGTATGGCGGGCTTTCAGCTTTGGGTCAACCTCGCGGCGCAGGACAAGATGAGCGCGCCGGCCTACCGCGACATCGCGCCGGCGAGCGTACCGGCGTTCACGCTGGGCAGCGGGGTGCACGTTCGGGTGATCGCTGGCGCCAGCCACGGCGTCATCGGCGCGGTGAGCCGGCCCCACACCGAGCCGCTGTGCCTGGACATCACACTGCCGCCGGGCACGTCGCTGGACACCGAAGTGCCCCCCGGCCACAACGCCTTCGTCTACTGCTTCGGTGGCGGCTCGGTACAGGTCGGCGGCAACGGGGTGGGCGAGGGCGCGCCTCTGGACAGCGAGCGAATGGCGATCCTCGCCAACCACCCGTCGGCCGACGGTATACGGTTGCGCGCGCCCAGCACGGCGGCCGCGCCGGTACGCGTGCTGTTGGTGGCCGGGCGGCCACTGCGTGAACCGATCGTCCAGCACGGGCCGTTCGTGATGAACACCGTCCAGGAGATTCACCAGGCCGTGGCCGACTACCAGCGCGGCGCGCTCGCCACCTGACCCTTGAGCGGCCCGAAAGCAAGGTTGGCTCTCATCTGTTACCTTGCATCCTGCAGGTCAAGTGAGGAAAAAGGGCATGAGCGGTCTGGAACAGCGTTTGAAAGCGATCACGCCGCAGCAGCTTGCGTCGATGCGCCGCGGTGTCGAAAAGGAGAGCCTGCGGGTTCAGCCCAGCGGGGCGTTGGCGCTCACACCTCACCCGGCTGCGCTGGGCTCGGCACTGACCCACCCGCACATCACGACCGATTTCAGCGAATCGCAGCTCGAGCTGATCACCGGCGTGCATGCCGATCCGGACGCCTGTGCCCTGGAGCTGACCCAGATCCACCAGGTGGTGGCGCACGCCTTGCACCAGGCTGGCGACGAAATGCTCTGGGTGGCGAGCATGCCCTGCGGCCTGCCGGCCGACGAAACGATTCCGATCGGTCGCTACGGTTCGTCGAACGTCGGCCGCGCCAAGAGCGAGTACCGCATGGGCCTGGGGCACCGCTACGGCAGGCGCATGCAGACGATCTCGGGGATTCACTACAACTGGTCGATGCCCGGCGTGTCCACTGAAGACTACTTTGCGCTGATCCGCAACTTCCGACGCCATTCTTTCTTGCTGTTGACCTTGTTCGGCGCCTCACCCGCGGTGTGTTCAAGCTTCGTCGCCGGTCGCCAGCACGAGCTTGAACTGCTGCGCGGCCAGACCCTGTACCTGCCACACGCCACCTCGCTGCGCATGGGTCGCCTGGGTTACCAGAGCGACGCCCAAGCTGCGCTGGCCGTGAGCTACAACAGCCTGGAGAGCTATGCCGCGTCGCTGCAGGACGGCCTGACACGCCCGCACCCGCCCTACGAAACGATCGGCATCCGCAACCCGGGCGGTGAGTACAACCAGCTGTCGACCACGCTGTTGCAGATCGAGAACGAGTTCTACGGCACGATCCGGCCGAAGCGGGTGATTTTTCGTGGCGAGCGACCCCTGCATGCGTTGCGCGAACGCGGCGTCGAGTACGTCGAGGTGCGCTGCATGGACCTCGACCCATTCGTGCGCAATGGCATCGAGGCCGGCACGATGCGTTTTCTCGATATCTTCCTGCTGCATTGCCTGTTGTCCGACAGCCCGGACGACAGTCCGGACGAAATCGCCGCGTTGGCGCGCAATCAGCAACGCACCGCCGCGCGCGGCCGCGAGCCCGGTCTGCTGCTTGAGCGCGGCACCGCGCAGGTCACGCTGAGCGACTGGGCGGCCGAACTGCTGGCCGCGCTGGCGCCGATCGCCGATGCGCTGGATCAGGCGAATGGCGGGGCCCTGTACCGTGACGCCTTGATGACAGCGACCCTGTCCCTGCGCGAGCCGCACCGGCTGCCTTCAGCCCGGGTGCTGGCGACCTTGTTGGACGACTTCGACGGTTCCTATGTGCGCTTCGTGCGGGCCCAGTCGGAGCAAACCCGCAACGCTCAGCTGGCGACGCCGCTTGCGCCAAGCATGGTTGAACACTTCCAGGAGTTGGCCGCCAAGTCGCTCGCAGAGCAACGTGCCATCGAAGCAGCGGACACGATGCCGTTCGAGATCTATCGGCAGCAGTACCTGGCGAGCGAGCGCCTGGGAAAATCCCCTCAAACGCGGGGTGGTGTGGCACCCGGGTAGCAGGTAACGTTTGGATTGCAGCGAACCGCCTGCGTCCCCGCCCACCAGCAGCTTCGACATGTTCAACACTATTGCACGCGTCTGTGTGTGGGTCCTGGTCAATCTGGCTGAAACCGTGGGCCGGCTGCTCGCGCCTTCGCGTCAATTGTGCGTGGTGCAAAGCCGCGGGGTTTATGGCGCGCGTCATTGGTCGCACTTCCATGTCTATTCAGCCGCTGCGGGCTGGCTGTTCATCGAAATGGGCTGCTGGACGATTGAAGCATCCTGGCGCACCCGCTCGGAAATGTCACGCCTGAAACTCACGGCCTGAGCACGGGCTGAGCGTCGCGCGCACAGGCGCGAGCGCTGCGCGGCAACCGCACCCGGCCGGCGCCCGGGCACCCGAATGAACCGGCGGCAGTCGGCCCCGCAAGAACGCGCAAGGCCTTCACGGCCAAGTCAGCTACGCTTCGGATTTCCGATCTGGAGTCAGCGATGCCCCGTTCCGTCCTGGATGAATCCCGCTTGCACCCGGCGATTCGCGAGTTCGTTGCCAATCTGCACGCCGACATCGTCCACAACGTGCAATCCGCCGTGGCCTCGAACGCGGTGCTGGTGGTGGGCATGCGCCAGAACCCGATGTGCAGCAAGGCGCGCAAGGCACTCAAGGCCGCCGACGTCGCGCACCACTACCTCGAGTACGGCAGCTACTTCAGCGACTGGCGCAAACGCAATGCGCTGAAGATGTGGACCGGCTGGCCGACATTTCCGATGGTCTTCGTGCGCGGCAACCTGGTCGGGGGTGCGAGCGACGTCGAGAAGCTCATCGCCAGCGGCGAACTGCGGCGGATGCTCGGGGAGTGACGCGCACGCGCTTCGCCGGTCTCATGCGTCGACTCATCTCTGCGGCGCTGCTGGTCGTCGCCGGGCTGGAATCGGCCCTAGCGGCCGAGGTTATACAACCCTGCCGCATCGCGGGGCTGCGCCACAGTGTCCAGTGCGGCAGCGTGCAGCGGCCACTCGACCCGGACCGGCCCGGTGGCCCGACGATTGACATCCACTATGTGGTGGTTCCGGCGCTGGCTCGGCGCAAACTGCCCGACCCGGTGTTTCTGCTCGCCGGCGGGCCGGGCCAGAGCGCGATCGCGCTGGCTGGCAACGCGATGGGCCTGTTCCAGCGCCTGGGAAACCGGCGCGACCTGGTGTTTGTCGACCAACGCGGCACCGGGCGGTCGGCGCCTCTGATCTGCGACGAACAGCGGTCGCGGCCGCTGGCAGAGCAGGCCGATCCGACACAGCAGTTGCTGCGCCTGACGGCCTGCCGAAATCAGTTGCAGCGTTTGGCGTACGGCGACCTGCGGTTCTTCACGACGACCTTCGCGATGCAGGACCTGGACGCGGTTCGCCAGAACTTGGGTGTGGGCCAGATCAACCTGGTGGGCGCCTCGTACGGCACGCGCGCGGCGCTCGAGTACCAGCGCCAGTTTGGGCCCCGGGTGCGCCGCATGGTGCTGGACGGCGTGGCGCCGCCCGACATGGTGCTGCCCAGCAGCGCTTCACCCGACGCACAGGCCGCGCTCGATGGTCTGTTCGCTTTCTGCGCGTCGCAGCCGGTGTGCGCTGCTTCGCACCCACGCCTGCGCGAGGATTGGGCCGCATTGCTGGCCAGCCTGCCAAGGTCGGCACGCCTGGCCCACCCATTGACCGGCGTACTGGAAGACGTGCATCTGAGCCGGGACGTCGTGTTGGCCGCCGTTCGCGCGCCGCTGTACAACCCGGCACTCTCGGCGGCCTTGCCAGTGGCGATCACCGAGGCAGCGCAGGGCCGCTTCACCGCACTGCTCGGGTTGAGCCTGCCGTTGAGTGCCCGCAAGGCGCAGCGAATCGCCGAGGGCACGCATTTTTCGGTGCTTTGCGCGGAAGACTATCCGCGGATGGACCTTGTTGACACACCCGCCGGCGCGGACTTCGGCACCAGCTTCGCACGCCAGCTGCAAAGCGTCTGCGCCGATTGGCCGTGGGGCAAGGTTCCGGCAGCGTTCTACAACATCCCGGTCAGCCGGGTGCCAGTGCTCTTGTTGAGTGGGGGGCTCGATCCGGCCACGCCACCGCGCCACGCGGCGCGTGTGGCCAGCGCGCTGGGGCCGCAAGCCCGCCACCTGGTCGTTGCGCAGGCGGGCCACGGCGTGCTCGGCATCGGCTGCATGCGCGATGTGCTGTACCGATTCCTGGCCGCCGAGGAGGATGGCGAGGCCCTGGCCGTCGACATGCAGTGCATCGACGCGGTGCCACGCCCGGCAGCGTTTCAGGCCACCACCGGTCCGGCGCGATGATCACGCTGAGTCATCTGGCGAAGCGGTTCACCACGCCGACAGGCCTGGCGTTCAAGGGCTGGGGTTCGGGTCGCGGGCCTGCACCGGTCCAGGCGGTGAAAGACGTGAGTCTGCTGGCGCCGGCCGGGCAGATCACCGGGCTGCTCGGCGCCAACGGTGCCGGCAAGACCACCACCTTGCGCATGCTGGCGGGCCTGATCACGCCGGATGCCGGCAGCATCGAGGTGGACGGCATCGACGTGTTGCGC
Organism: Rhizobacter sp.; assembly: GCA_031396425.1. Lineage (GTDB taxonomy): Bacteria > Pseudomonadota > Gammaproteobacteria > Burkholderiales > Burkholderiaceae_C > JAEMQF01. Next base: position 5,924 of record JANNKS010000376.1, read on the forward strand.
GACCCGCACGCGGCGCTGACTCGCATGGGCGTGTTGTCCGACGCGCGCGGCCTGTACCCGCGCCTGAGCGCGCGCGAGAACATCGTCTACTACGGCCTGCTGCGTGGCATGCGGCGCGGTGCTGCCGAACAGCGCGCCGAGGAACTGGCTCGCGCGCTCGAGCTGACAGCGCTGCTCGATCGCCGCACCGAAGGCTTCAGCCAGGGTGAACGCCTCAAGACCGCGCTGGCCCGCGCGTTGGTGCACGACCCGGCGAATGTCATTCTCGACGAACCCAGCAATGGCCTGGACGTGCTTGCCACCCGTGCGCTGCGAGAGACGCTGCGCTGGCTTCGGTCCCCCGAAGGCGGTGCGAAAACCATCGTGTTCTCGACCCACATCATGCAGGAGGTGGAGCACCTGTGCGACAGCGTGGTGGTGGTGGCAACGGGCCGCAGCGTCGCCAGCGGCTCGGTGGCGGACCTGATTCGGCGCACCGGGGCCGCCGACTTCGAGAGCGCTTTCGTGCGGCTGGCCTTCCCCGAAGCCAAACCGTCGAGTCGGCCCGCATGACGCGTTTCGCCGGAGCGGCCACCGTCTATGGCAAGGAAATGGTCGACGCGCTGCGCGACCGGCGCACGCTCGTCGTGGTGCTCCTGTCCAGCGTGTTGCTCGGGCCGCTGGTGTTGATCGCGCTGTCCGGCCTGGTGGCGAGCTTCGAGGCGCGGGCCGAGAAACGCGAAGTGTTCGTGCTCGGCATCGAACACGCGCCCAGCCTGCGCAATTTTCTCGAACGCCAGTCGAGCGTGGTGCGCGATGCGCCGCCGGACTATGAGGCGCAGTTGCGCACGGCGGTGCTCGGTGACCCGGTGGTGGTGGTGCCGGCCGATTTCGAGACCGCTCTCGTTCGTGGCGAAGTACCGGTGCTGGAACTGGTGAGCGACAGCGCCAACAAGCAGGCCGAGTCGGGCACCGGCCGCGTCCAGCGCCTGTTGCAGGCATTCGGCCGGGAACGCGCTACCGTGAGCCTGGCGCTGCGTGGCGTCAGCGCCGACCTGCTGGAGCCGCTCGAAGTGCAGGAGCGAGACCTCGCCAGCACCCAGACCCGCGCCACCCAGCTCACCGGCATGTTGCCGTTTTTCGTGCTGATGGCGGTGCTCTACGGCGCGCTGAGCGCCGCGCTGGACACCACGGCTGGCGAGCGTGAACGTGGTTCGCTCGAACCCCTGCTGATGAACCCGACCGACCCATTGGCGCTGGTGCTGGGCAAGTGGGGTGCGGTGGCAACGGTGGCAATGCTGATCGCAATCTTGAGCTGCCTGAGTTTCATACCGGCCCAATGGCTATTGCGCAGCGACACTTTGCAGGCCTTGTTCCAGTTCGGTGTGCGCGAAGCGTTGATGTTCCTGCTCGTGCTGCTGCCGTTCGCAGCTGCCCTGTCGGCGGTGTTGATGGCGGTGGCAATTCGCTGCAAGAGCGTCAAGGAAGCACAGGCCGATGCCAGCCTGGTGGTGCTGCTGGTGTCCTTGCTGCCCTTGGTCAATGTGTTCAATCTGGGCGGCGAGGCCGCCTGGCACCTGTGGATGCCAGCACTCGCCCAGAACACGCTGATGACGCGCGTGCTCAAGGGCGAGGAACTGAGCGCGGCACTGTGGCTCCTGCCTCTGTGCGTCAGTGTCGCGCTGGGTGCCGTGTCGCTTTGGTTTGTTGCGGCCCGGTTGCGTGGCGCCGCAGTTCGCTAGCGCGTCGCAGGCCGTTGGGCACCCGCCCGGGCCGGTGTGTCACGGAAACTTCTTCGCCCGGTACGAAAAATAGCCGTTCGCGAAGTCGCTGGGCAGCAGGGTCAGCCGGAATGACTGCGCACCGCTGGCCAAGTCGAATTCCGACACATCGCTCAGCAGCCCGCCGAACTCCCCCCAGCCGACCAGCACCTTGCCGCTCACAAACAGTTGCGCGCTGCCCATGTTGAAGCTCGCATGCGCGTCGGACGTGAACTCGGCAAACCCGGGCAACGCCGGGTTGCCCGGCACCAGCGTCTTGCCGGCTTCGTCGAGATTGAAGGCAAGCACGCGCGACGCTGCACCGGCGTTGTTGTTGTCGAACAGCGTCAGCCGGCCGTCGGGCGCGCGCCGTGCGTCGTGCTGATGGCTGAATTTCTGCGGGCTGGTCAGGCCGAACTGGTCGCACGGGCCGCCGAGGATCCAGGCGATCGCGCCACTGCTTCGATTGATCTTGACGACGGCGTCGAGGTGCCGGAATGACGCCAGCCAATTCCCATCGGCGTCGACCGCGACGGAATTCCAATGCGCATAGTCGGCCCCGTTGCTCTGGCTGAATTGGTTCCGGTCGGTGGAGCAGGCGTACAGCTCGGGGTGGTCGGTCGAGAGCCAGTTGAAAACCGCCGCGCCGTTCTGGATTTCCTGCAGGCCGGCGCCGCCGACGAACAGCGACTGCCCGGGCAAGGACGGAATGTTGTTCACGGTCTTGGAGGCGTAAACGCCCAGGATGTAGTGGCCGTCGTCCAGGATCAGGTGGTCGTGGATGTTCACCGCGTAGTTGTTGCCGTCCGGGAACGCGAGCGCGCTGACGTTGGCGACCAGGTTGAACGATGCGTCCATCACGCGGATCGCTGCGGCGGCCGAATCGTAGAAGCTGTAGCGTATGGCGCCACCGGGCAACACCGTCTTCTTGAAGTCGTGAATCTCGCGGCCGCGGCCGTTGCGGTAGTAGTACTTCAGGCTGCCGTCGGCCTCGACGATGTAGGCGTATGGCGCGCCGAAGCCCTGCGGGTCGAACGGCGTGAGGTACAGGTCGCCCGCTTGCGGTGCGCTCGCGCCAAAGGTGTAGCGAACGTGGTCCAGCGGCCGCGCGTGCAATGTGTATTGCGCGCTGGCGCCACTGCGCCGGTCGGTCACCACGACGCTCGCATTCGACGCCGCGTCGAGCGTCGCAAACGGAATCGTGACGTACTGGTTCGCGCCGACGCTGTTGCCCGCCGCCGTCACGCTGATGTCGCAGCCTGCGCAGGAAAAGCGCAGTTGCACGTTCGCGCCCTTCAGGTTCGATTGCAGGGCCAGGTCGGCGCGCGTGGGGTTGTTCGACAGCAGACCGGCCCCGCCTACGCCGATCGCGTCGACCGAGCTGAGCAGCGCCGACACCGCGGGGTTCACGCGATTCACGCCGGTCAGGGTGTCGGAATCGCCGCCACCGCACGCCGCAAGGCCGGCAAGCATGGCAGCGAAGATGAAGTGGCGAAGGGCCCGCTGGGGTTTGGTCATCATCGCTACTCCTGGAATGGCAGGCGTGCGGCAGGGCAACGCGCCCCTGCATTCTGCCGATTTCCAGCCTTGCGACAGCCCGTTTCAGTTTCAATCTGTCACCGCTGAGGTGTCGAAGAACGTTGGCGCCATCGGCTCAATGCAGCGGCAGCGACGTCTGGCGTTTGAGCTGCCATGACGGGGCGATGACCTGCGGATGCCGCTGCGGGCGCGGCCTGCGGCGCACCGGCGCGGGCGCGACCGCACCCTTGGTGCAGCCTTGTGATTCGATGTTCCAACCTTCGGTCGCCAGGGTGTCGCTGATATCGTGCAGAACGCCCTGGCCGAGCCGCTTGGCGTGCGCCCGCAGGACCAGGGCTTCGCACTGCTGGGCACTCAGCTGCAGCGCAAAGAGGCTCCAGCGCTGCTGAACCAGCGGGTGGCGCCACGCGTCTTCGATCGCCCAGCGCAGTTCGTGCGCGGTGATGTTGCGCCCGGCTTCCAGCACACGCGGCAGCAGGGCGTGGAAGAAGGTCTGGAATGCGTGCCGCGCCCCCTTGCCGGGTACCAGGGCTTCGATGCGGCTGACGCGCAGGCTCCAGCCAGGGGCCAGCAACTGGCGGCTGATGAAGGCCTGCAGGGCCTGCGCCGGGTTGAAGAGACGAACGCGGTTCGGCGGCAGCACCAGCAACGGCAATTCGCAGGCCTGGGCGTGCGGCATCGGTTCGACAAAGCTGCCGAGAATGGCCAGCCGCGCCCACTGTGCGGCATTCAGGCCTGCGATGCCGCTTTGCATGCCGGTGTCGAGTTGACGCGACAAGCGCATCGCGTCGCGGTGGCCCTGCGTTCCTTTGGCAGCGCTGGCCTTCGTGCTCATGACGGCCAGGTTCCCGGCCGCATAACCGGCGTCATGGCGCACCCGGGTGATCGCCGCTTCGTTGCTCAGCACGCTGGCTTCACTCAAGGGGGCCCGGGTGATCGGGCAGTGCGGCACCACGAGTTGTTCAAGGTAGCGCGGCGTGACCTGAACCGTCTCGACACTGAGGCCGCGCAGCCAGGCGAACAGTCGCAGCTGCAGCCACATGCGCACAGGTTCCGAGGCCGGCAAGGCCCGCGCACCGAAGGCGGCGCGTCCGGCCAGCAGCCCGGCTCGCAGCGAAGTGGATTCATCGGCGCAGGGCGGCGGCGGTGTCACGCAGTGGTGGGCGTGGTCCCAGCCCAGCTCGAAGCCGATGTGCTCTTGAGCGCTCAGCAAGGTGACGGGGAGGGCGACTTGGGTGGTCATGAGGCTCATGGTGGGCTCCTTCGATGGCGCCGGGTCGGGTTCGGCGGGTGGGGGCAGTGTGTCGCCTGGATGGCTCATGGCGTGAGCCACCTCGACCTTGCGTGCCGACTATTTCGTCGTATGCTTGGCGCGACAGGCTCACGCCATGAGCCACCTCAACGAGCCGCATCGAGACATGGACAGAACAGAACGCTTCTACAAGATCGAATTGCTGCTGCGATCGCGCGGCAGCGTGAGCTTCGCCGACCTGGTGGCCGAGCTGGAGGTGTCGCGGGCGACGCTCAAGCGCGACCTGCAGTACCTGCGCGACCGCCTGGGCGCCCCGATCGCTTACGACGCGTCGAGCAACGGCTACCGGCTCGGGGTTGAAACCGCGGCTGCTGGAACGCCGGCCCGCCATGAGCTGCCGGGCCTGTGGTTCAGCGAAAACGAGATCCACGCGCTGCTCACGATGCAGCAGCTGCTCGCGGGTCTGGACGACGATGGCGTGCTCGCGCGGCACCTGCAGCCCCTCACGGAGAAACTGCAGGGCATGCTGGGTACCGACGCGAACGAATCGCGCGAATTGTTGCGTCGTGTCAAGGTGATCGGCACCGCGCGGCGGCGCGCGCCGAGCCGGCATTTCGAACTGCTGGGCAGCATGCTGGTGCGCCGCCAGCGCGTGTGGCTGCGCTACTTTAAACGTACCGACCAATCCATCAGCGAGCGCGAGGTGTCACCACAACGGCTGGTGAACTACCGCAACACCTGGTACCTGGACGCCTGGTGCCATTCAAGTGATGCGATGCGCCGCTTTGCCCTCGATGCAGTGCGTGAGGCCCGCCCGCTCGATGCCCGAGCGAAGCAGGTTCCCTTGCGCGAACTCGAGAACCAGCTCGATGCCGGCTATGGCATTTTCGGCGGGAGCGGGGCGCGGGTGCGCTGGGCGACGTTGCAGTTCAACGCCGAGGCCGCCTTGTGGGTGGCCAACGAAGAGTGGCACGTGCAGCAAAAGGCGCGCTGGTTGTCAGACGGGCGCTATGAACTCCAGGTGCCGTACAGCGAGCCGAATGAGCTGGCAATGGACATCCTGCGCCACGGTGACTCGGTCACTGTGGTGGGCGACAGGCCGCTGGTGAGTGCCATTGCCCAGCGCCTGTCAAAAGCAGCCGCGCTCTATCGTTGACAATGGAGCGGCCCGCCGTTGGGGTCGGCGGCAGTGTTGTCTTGGCGCAGGAGAACATCGATGAAAGCGATCTGGAACGGCGCGGTGATCGCCGAAAGTGACGACACGGTGGTGGTGGAGGGCAACCACTACTTCCCGGAGGCGAGCCTGAACCGCGAATACGTCAGTTTCAGCAATCACCGCAGCAGTTGCCCGTGGAAGGGACAGGCGTACTACTACAGCCTGTTCGTGGACGGCGAAATGAACACGAACGCGGTCTGGTACTACCCGGAGCCCAGCGAGGCGGCAGCGCAGATCAAAGGGCGGGTGGCGTTCTGGAACGGCGTCCGGGTCGAAGCATGAACGTTGGCATGCGGTGCCGGGTTACCGCGGGGCTCGCGCCGGCCACGGCGAGCGCGCCAGCGTTTCGATGAACCCGGTATTGGTCAACGTGATGCGCGGTGGCGCGCTGGAGTCGGCGCACCGGGGTTCGCTCGTGGTGATCGATGCGGCAGGCGCCGTCGTTACCGCGCTGGGCGATGTTGACCGGCCGATTTTCCCGCGCTCGGCGATCAAGCTGTTGCAGGCGCTGCCGCTCGTGGCCAGCGGGGCGGCCGATCAGCTCGGCCTGACCGACGAAGAACTTGCGCTGGCCTGCGCGTCGCACAACGGCGAAGAAGTCCACGCGCGCACTGCTGCGGGCATGCTTGCCAAGGCGGGACTCGACGTGACAGCGCTCGAATGCGGCATCCATTGGCCCTACCTTGACACCGCCACGCGCGCGCTGGCCGCGGCAGGGCAAAGTCCGACCGCGCTGAACAACAATTGTTCGGGCAAACATGCCGGCTTTCTGTGCCTGGCCTGCGCGCTGCACGGCCGGGTCGAACTGCGCCAATACGCGCGTGGCTATGTGCAGGCCGGTCACCCTGTGATGCGCGAAGTCACCGCCGCGCTCCAGGCGATGACGGGCTTCGACCCGGCGAGCGCGCCGCGCGGCACCGATGGCTGTTCGATCCCCACCTACGGCATCCCGCTGCGAAACCTGGCGCTCGCGTTTGCGCGTGTCGGAGCCGGCACAGGAATGAGTGACAGCCACATGCGCGCGGCCGGACGCTTGCGCCGGGCGATCGCCGCGGCGCCGCACATGGTGGCCGGAACGGGGCGCTTCGACACCCGTGTGATGCAGCAGCTCGGCGACCGGGTGTGCTGCAAGGTCGGCGCCGAGGGCGTGTATTGCGCGGCCTTGCCGACGCTCGGCTGGGGCGTGGCAATCAAGATCGACGACGGCAACAACTCGCGCGCGGCGGAGATCGTGATGGGGTCGCTGATCGAATCTTGTCTCGCCTTGACCGGCCCGGATGCACAGGCGCTGCACGAGCTGAGCCACCTGACGCTGCGAAACTGGAACGGCATCGAGGTCGGCGAGCTGCGCGCTTCCCCGCTCCTGGCGGACCTGCGCCTGCACTGAAACGTGCATCGGCGGGGCGAAGCCGCTTTGCGATCCGGGTCTGGAACGCGCGCTCTGGTGCGGTGCACTGCCGCCAACTGGCCCGGCTCTGTGCACGCCGGGCCTCGGACGTGCCGCTTTCAAGCACGCTGCCCGCACACCAAATCATGCGCATCTCGTAACTGTTCTTGTCCGGTGCGCTGCTTGTGTGAAGCGCCACTGACGTGGTGACGCACCCCTGGCACATTGGCGTCACGCACTGGAAGCAAGGGAGCGCACATGCGCGAGGTCACTGACCTGCTGACGTTGTCGTCGTGGTCATCGATGGGTGTTGTCACATTGGCCGCGGCGGCGTCGCTGCTGTTGGGCGGCTGCCAGGCCCTTGCCATCACCGCGGCGGGCATTGGTGCTTCCACCGGCCTCACCCACACCGCCAACAGCATCAGTTCGCGCACCTTCACCGCATCGCAGCCCCAGGTTCGACAAGCCACAGTGTTGGCGCTGGAACGCATGGGCATCAAGGTGGAAGGCGTCAGCACCCAACAGGCGGTCGAAACCATTCGTGCCAGCGTGGCGGATCGCGCAGTCGAAATCGAAGTGGAGTCGCTCAATCACGCCACCACGCGCATCAGCGCGTCGGCGCAACGTGGCGCGTTCATCTTTGACGGCGCTACCGCACGCGAAATCGTCGCGCAGACCGAACTGGCGATGACGGAACTGACTCAGTCGCGCAAGGCACGTGCCCCTGCCAAGACCACCTCGGCACTCGCCGATTCAGCGTCGACGCTGACCGCCATCCGGCGTTGAGGTGGCCGCCTGCGCCACCAGGGCAGGCTTGATCTTGCCTGGCAGGCAACTGGGAAAAAGTTCTCGGAGCAAGTACTCACCTTCACGAAAAACCTCCAGCAATGCGGCATTGTCAGGCCTCGTGCCAGATGATGTTGCGCTTGGAACCGGTCCAGCGCTCGAACAACGGGGTGTAGACCTCCTCGATGCGATTGCGCTTGACCTTGAAGGTCGGAGTGATGAAACCGTTGTCCACGGTCCAGTTCGTGGTGACGATGACGAGGCAGTCGAGTTGCTCATGCGGGTCCAGGCCGGCATTGATCGCCGCCAGATGTTCACTCAATGAGCTCTCCATCGCCGGCCGCTCCGACGCCGTGCGTGACCGCTGGGCAGCGTCCGGGTTGAGCATCACGATGCCCAGGGGTTGGCCGAGATTTGCTCCCGTGACAACGCACGCTTCGACCAGGCCATTCATCACCAATTTGTCTTCGATGGGCGCCGGGGCCACGTACTTGCCCTTGCTGGTCTTGAACAGGTCCTTGACGCGACCGGTGATGCGCAGGTTGCCTTCCCGGTCGAGTGCACCCTTGTCACCGGTGTGCAGCCAGCCATCCGCGGTCATTGCGTCGCGGGTCAGGCCGGGTTCCTTGTAGTAGCCCAGCATCAGGCCCGGGCTTTTCATCTGGATTTCGCCGTTCGCGGGGTCGATGCGGCATTCCACTCCGTCGTAGGGCAGCCCCACCGTTCCCGGACGCTCGACACCTGGCAAGGTGGCATGTGAGATGCCGCAGTTCTCGGTCATGCCATACACCTCGACAATAGGCAATCCAAGCCGCGAGTACCACGCGAGCAGGTCGGGCGGCATCGGCGCAGCGCCACCCGCAGCGAATTTGCATTGATCCAGGCCCAGCGCGGTCAACACCTTCTTGCGCACGACGCCGCGGATGATGGGTAACTTGAGCAAACGCGCCAGCTTCGCAGCAGGCATCTTGCCGTGCACCCCTTGCTGAAACTTCACCCAAAGTCGCGGCACCGAGAAGAAGGCCGTCGGTCGGGCGCGCTGCATGTCGGCGGTGAACGTGTCCAGGCTTTCGGCGAAATAGACATGCATGCCCACCGCGAGCAGGCCATGTTCAATCAGGGTTCGCTCCGCCACGTGGGCAAGCGGCAGGTAGCTCAACATGCGCGTGTCGGACCCCAGTTGCACTCGCTTCAGCGCCGAGCTGATCGACCAGGCATAGGTGCCGAAGCTGTGCATCACGCCTTTGGGCGCACCCGTCGTCCCCGAGGTGTACATGATGGTCGCCAACTCATTGGCCGCTCGCACCGGTTCGCCCTGCAAGGGCGGCGTGGCCTTGATGACATCGTCCCATTTCGGAAAATCGTTCGGCGGTGACAGTGGCGTACTGATGCACGGCAGACCAGCCGGGATGCCGCTTTTCATGCCCTCCCAGCCATCGAGCTTGCCGACGAACAGAAGCTTTGCTTCGCTGTGTTCAAGGATCTGGCGAATCGTCGATGCAGCGAGTGTGGGGTACAGCGGCACCGACACATGGCCCGCCATCCAGATCGCGAAATCCGCCATCAGCCAATGGGCGCAGTTCTTCGAGATCAGCGCGATGCAACTGCCCGGCGCAAGCCCAAGGCTCTTCAGGTGTGCCGCCATGCGGCGGGTTTCGTCCATCAATTGCGCCCAGGTGAAATCGCGCACGGCACCGCCGCCTTGCGGCTGGGTCAGCACTGTCGTGCCGGGCGCTGCCTTTTCCCAGTAGTACATGCGCTGAAGGGCGAAGTGCTCGGGCGCTGTCGCTGTGGTTTGGTTCATTTCTGGTTCCTGACGATGGGGCGGGTCAAACGACCCGGGTGGACGAGCACCTTAGGTCATCAGGGGCGGCTCGCCAATAGGGGGACTACCGCCCGCCGCGCCGACACCAGGCAAGGCAAGATGCGGGAATGCAAAAGCACGTCAGGACAGATGATCTGCGTTGGGTTTGGCGCCGGTTCGACGAACTCAGCGTTGTGGAATTGCAGTTCATCTACATGGCCCGCCAGCAGGTGTTCGGCATCGAGCAGCATTGCCTTTACCTCGACGTCGATGGTCATGACGCGCAATGCCTGCACCTGGCCGCCTGGTCCGCGGTGCAGCCGATGCCACTGGCCTACGCTCGCCTGGTTGAGCCGGGTGTCAAGTACGCCGAGCCTTCCATGGGCAGAGTGATCACAACGCTGGCCGGCCGCGGCAGGGGGCTGGGCCGTGATCTGGTGCGGCGCGTCATCGAGCACAGCCAGGAGGTTTACCCCGGGCAGGGCGTTCGGATTTCGGCGCAGTCGCATCTTGAAGCCTTCTACGCACAGGCCGGCTTTGTCGTCTGCGGCCCGTCCTATCTCGAAGACGGAATCCCGCACACCGAGATGCTGCTGCCGGCGCGCGCCTGAGCTCTGCGCAGATCAAGGCAGCTTGGGTGAGTCGTCCGGCAAGACTGAAACGACGCCGTTCCCTACAATCCAACTTTGAAGCCGGGGTGCGTGGGTCATGTGGTTCCCGAGTGAGTTTGATGTCATCGTGGTGGGTGGGGGGCACGCCGGCACCGAGGCCGCGCTGGCCAGCGCGCGCATGGGTGCCAGGACGCTGCTGCTGACCCACAACATCGAAACCTTGGGCCAGATGAGCTGTAATCCGTCGATTGGCGGCATCGGCAAGGGACACCTGGTCAAGGAGATCGACGCCCTGGGTGGCGCGATGGCGCTGGCGACCGACGAAGCAGGCATTCAATTCCGCATCCTGAATGGCTCGAAAGGGCCGGCCGTGCGCGCTACGCGTGCCCAGGCCGATCGGGTGCTGTACCGGGCCGCGATTCGGCAGCGCCTGGAGAATCAGCCGCTGCTCTGGTTGTTCCAAGGCGCTTGCGATGACTTGTTGCTCGAAGGCGAGCGCGTCGTTGGTGCCGCCACCCAGATGGGCGTTCGGTTCCGGGCTCGCAGCGTCGTGCTGACAGCCGGCACCTTCCTCGACGGCCGCATCCATGTTGGGCTGCAGAACCATTCCGCCGGGCGCGCTGGCGACCCGCCGGCGATCGCGTTGTCGGCCCGGCTCAAGGAGCTGAAGTTGCCGCAGGGCCGGCTCAAGACAGGCACGCCGCCGCGGATCGACGGCCGATCCATCGACTATTCGCGCTTGGCGCTGCAGCCCGGCGATGGCATGATCGGCGCGGACGGTTCGCCACCTGCGGGGCGCATTCCGGTGTTCAGTTTCATGGGTGACGCTTCAATGCATCCGCGGCAGGTGCCGTGCTGGATCACCCACACCAATGCGCGCACCCACGAAATTATTAGGGGCGGCTTCGATCGCAGTCCAATGTTCCAGGGCGTGATCGAAGGCGTCGGCCCGCGCTATTGCCCGAGCATCGAAGACAAGGTGAATCGTTTCGCCGACAAGGATTCGCACCAGGTCTTTCTCGAACCCGAGGGGCTGACAACCCACGAGGTCTACCCGAACGGCATTTCGACCTCGTTGCCGTTTGACGTTCAGATTGACGCCGTTCGGTCGATGGCGGGGCTGGAAAACGCCCACCTGCTGAGGCCCGGCTATGCGATCGAATACGACTTCTTTGATCCACGCGCCTTGACGCCCAGTTTCGAGACGCGCGACATCCGCGGTCTGTTCTTCGCCGGCCAGATCAATGGCACGACGGGCTACGAAGAGGCTGCGGCGCAGGGCCTGTTCGCCGGAATCAATGCGGCGCTGCAAGTGCTGGGGCGAAACGCCTGGCTGCCGCGCCGCGATCAAGCCTACCTGGGCGTACTCGTGGATGATCTGATCACCAAGGGCGTCAGTGAACCCTACCGGATGTTCACCAGCCGCGCCGAGTATCGATTGCAGCTTCGAGAAGACAACGCCGATCTGCGCCTCACGCAGATGGGTCGCGATCTGGGTTTGATCGATGACCGCCGTTGGGACGCTTTCAGTCGCAAGCGTGATGCTGTTTCACGTGAAACGTCGCGTCTGAAGTCGACCTGGGTCCATCCCGCGTCATTGCCTTCACAGGACGCCGAACGCTGGCTTGGCAAGGCGATTGAGCATGAATACAGCTTGGCGGATCTGTTGCGTCGGCCAGGCGTGACGTTCGATGCCGTGCAGGCTGCTTGCATGGTCGCGCACCCCGAAAGCAGGCACAGCAGGCTCGCACTGCAAGGCGAGTTGGGGGCTGAGCTCGCAGATGCTGTGATCGAGCAAGCCCAGATCGGCATCAAATACTCGGGCTACATTGACAAGCAGAATGAAGAGGTCTCGCGAACTGCCGCCTGTGAGGCTTTGGTTTTACCCGCCGAGCTTGACTACAACCAGGTGAGCGCGCTTTCGTTCGAGGTGCGGCAGACCTTGAGCGCGCAACGGCCGGCAACGCTGGGTCAGGCGTCGCGGATGTCGGGGGTCACGCCAGCAGCGATTTCCTTGTTGCTCGTTCATCTCAAGAAGCATCGCCTTGGCGGCCACGCTCGGGACGCCGCAGCGGAGTTGGATGCTGCCGCCTAGCTGCAGAGGGTCGACGTGCAGCGTTGTGACGCAGCCGAGCCGGCTCATCATGCCTGGCGTGGCGCCCGGTGATTTCGGCATCGGCGCGCGGGCTGACAAAGCATCGTGACAGACTCGCTGCGACCCGCTCTGTGCGATATCGCCGACCAGTTGCAGTTGACGCTGACGGAGTCGCAACTCGATCTCTTGCTGGCCTATCTGGGCCTGCTCGTTCGTTGGAATGCTACCTACAACCTCACCGCTGTTCGCGCGCCGGCCGATATGGTGACTCAGCATCTGGCCGACTGTCTGGCGATTGTTCGCCCACTGAGTGCCTGCATCGGCGATGCAAAGGATGCGCGGATCCTGGACGTAGGCAGCGGCGCCGGTTTGCCAGGGCTGATTCTTGCGGCGACGATGCCTCAAGTGACGGTGCTGTGCCTCGACAAGGTCGGCAAGAAGGTCGCCTTCATTCGTCATGCGTTGGCCGAACTCGGCCTGAGGAACCTGCTTGCCGAGCATGCCCGCGTCGAGGTTCTCGCCGCCGGCAAATTCGACGTGATCATTTCGCGGGCATTTTCTTCTCTTGCAGACTTCGTTGCCTTGACCCGGCCGCACCTGGCGCAAAACGGCGTATGGCTCGCCATGAAGGGAAAAACCCCGACCGAAGAACTGCTCGAAGTGCAGTCGCAGGCGCTTTTGTTTCACGTGGAACCAGTGCACGTCCCGGGCACAGAGGCACAGCGCTGTCTGGTCTGGATGCGGCAGCGACAATAGAGCGGACCGACTCTTCCCCTACCAAGTCTGTCTTGCCTCAAAGGACGAGACGATGCCGACTTCCGGCGCTTTCCCGCAACGATTGACTTGTCATAGACGCTGGCATGGCTCTGCACCCACGTCAAGCTGACGATCAGTTCGTGACTTTCATCACATTCCCTGCCTGCCTAACCTGCGCCGGCTGAACACCCATGGCTCGAATATTCTGTGTCGCAAATCAAAAAGGCGGCGTCGGCAAGACGACAACCACGGTCAACCTGGCCGCAGGCCTTTCAAGAATCGGCCAGCGCGTCTTGGTTGTTGATCTCGATCCTCAAGGCAATGCGACGATGGGTTCAGGCATCGACAAACGTGCTCTGGAGCTCACCGTCTATGACGTCCTGCTGGAAAACGCGTCGATCGCGGAAGTGCGCCAACCCGGCCCGAAAGTCGGCTACGACGTGGTCGGTGCGAACCGCGAACTCGCCGGGGCCGAAGTGGAACTCGTGGCGCTCGATCGGCGCGACCGACGACTCAAGGGCGCACTGGCCAGCGTTGCCGGTGACTACGACTTCGTGCTGATCGATTGCCCGCCTTCGCTGAACCTGCTGACCCTCAACGGCCTGTGCTGTGCGCACGGCGTCGTGGTGCCGATGCAATGCGAGTATTTCGCGCTCGAAGGCCTGTCCGACCTGGTCAACACGATCAAGCAGGTGCACGCCAACCTGAACCCCGATCTGCAAATCATTGGCCTGCTTCGCATCATGTTCGACCCGAGAATCACGTTGCAGCAGCAGGTGAGTGAACAACTCAAGGCACACTTTGGCGACAAGGTTTTCAACACCGTCATTCCAAGGAATGTGCGACTGGCCGAAGCTCCCAGCTACGGTCTGCCCGGGGTGGTGTTCGACCCGTCCTCCAAGGGGGCGCTTTCGTTCATCGAGTTTTCGCAGGAGATGGTGAACCGAATTGGACGTCGCTGAAACGGCCGGCCTGAATTCTGCGATCGATGCCACTTTGCTGGCCCGCATCGAAGACGCCGGATTGAACGCGAGCGCACCCCCACAGCAGCGCTGGATGGATGGATGGCTGCTGCGCTTCTCGCCGGGAAAGGCCAAACGCGCCCGTTGTGTCAATGCCGTTGCTGCCGGTCGCCGGCCTGTGACCGACAAACTTGCCGAGTGCACCGCCTTGTTTGACAGCGCTGGCTTGCCTCTCATTGTTCGCATCACACCGTTCACGTTGCCGACACAACTTGACGCGCACCTCAACGAGATGGGCCTGCGGCGATTTGACGACACCCGCGTGATGGTGCAGCCGATGCTGTCGGCGCTCGAGCCGCCGACGCTGGAGTTGCATCAGAGCGTGCGTTCCATCGGGCTCGAAACCTTTGCGCAACACGTGGGCGCGTTGCGCGGATCACCGCTGGCGCAGCGGCAGGCGCATGCGCAGCGCCTGGCCAATTCACCTGTGCCGTTCTTCGCCTTCGAAATGCGCATTCACGGTGAAGTGGCAGCTTGCGGTCAATTCGCGCTGGAAGGTGACATGGTCGGGTTGTACGACGTGTTCACGGCGCCCGAAATGCGCAGCCGCGGGCTGGCACGCACGCTTTGCCAATCCATGCTTGCCGAAGCGCGCGGACGCGGTGCCGTCCATGCCTACCTTCAGGTTGAAGCAGACAACATTGCCGCGCGCGCAGTCTATGTTCGACTCGGCTTTGTGGACGGATACAGCTACCACTACCGCACGCACGACCCAGCGGCAGCGTGATCAACTTGTGGCTAAAGACCCAGGGCCTCGTCCAGGCCAAGATGCACGTTCATGGCTTGAACCGCTGCGCCGCTGGCCCCTTTGCCCAAATTGTCCAGGCGCGCCATCAGCAGGCACCGCGATTGGTTCGCGAAGACGAACACGTCCACACGGTTCGTATCGTTGTTGCCTTGAACATCGAAGAATCCATTCGTCAGTGACGCCTCGTCGTGCAGACCATGCACGCGCACAAAGGCCTCCCCCGCATATCGCCGGGCATAGGCCGCGTTCAAATGCGAAGCCGATGTGGTTCCAGACAATTGTGTTTGGTGTAAGGGCACACTCACGGACAAACCCTTATAAAAATTGGCGACGATCGGCATAAACACCGGTTGGGTCGTCAAGCCGGAATGCGTCATCATTTCCGGCAAATGTTTGTGCGTCAGATTCAGGCCATACGGGCGCGGTGAATTCAAAGTCGGGTCGTTCCCTGCCTGGTACTGCTCAATCATCTTCTTGCCGCCGCCGGAATAGCCGGTGATTGAAGTCGCCGTCGCCAGCAAACCCACACTCACCAGGCCCGCATCGACCAAGGGGCGCATCAAAAGGATGAAGCCAGACGCGTGGCAACCCGGGTTGGCGATGCGTTTGGACGCCCGAATCTTGTCGCGCTGGCCCGGCGCCAATTCGGGCAAGCCGAAGACCCAACCCGGTTCGGTGCGATGCGCCGTGCTGGCGTCAATCACACAGGTTTGCGGATTGCGCACGAGGGATACCGCTTCGCGCGCCGCAGCGTCGGGCAGACAAAGGAATGCCACATCAGCCGCGTTCAGCAATTCAGCACGCACCGCGGCGTCCTTGCGCTTGTCGGCGTCGATTCGCAAAACCTCGATGTCTTTGCGCTGAGCGAGGTATTCGTGGATGCGCAGCCCCGTCGTTCCCTCGTGACCATCAACAAAGACGCGGTATTTCATCGGATTCCCTCGGCGCAAGCTGGCGCGCCTGACTGGATTGTGGAACAAAAAAAGCAAAGGGCATGTGGACGCCCGAGCGACGGCCCGAACAGACGAGTCGTTGCCGCCGCCGCAGGGTGCAGGACCCAGTCGCCAGGCGGCTGCTCACTCTGACCCGGTCAGCAGCAAACGATCACCGACAATTCCAGGATGGTCACCAAAAAACCAAAAGGCCTTGGCCTAGGACTTGAAGCGCTGCTCGGCCCGCGGGTCCGAGAAGACATTGCCCTTCCCGATGGCGGTGTCACCGCCTTGCGCACACTCAAACTCACCCAATTGCAGCCGGGCAAGTACCAACCTCGCACGCGCATGGATCAAGCCTCGTTGCAGGAACTGGCGCAGAGCATCCGGGCGCAGGGCCTGATGCAACCCATTCTTGTGCGGCAGGTCGCCAAAGAGCAATTTGAAATAATTGCCGGCGAACGCCGCGCGCGCGAGGCCAAGATGGCCGGGCTCGACGAAGTACCGGTGCTGATCAAGGAAGTACCCGACGAAGCTGCAGCGGTCATGTCGCTCATCGAAAACATCCAGCGCGAGGATCTCAACCCATTGGAAGAGGCGCAGGGTCTCAAGCGACTTACCACCGACTTCGGCTTGACCCACGAGCAAGCGGCCCAGGCCGTCGGACGCTCTCGCAGCGCCGCCAGCAATTTGTTGCGCCTGCTCAATCTGGCCGAACCGGTCCAGCAGATGTTGCTTGCCGGCAAACTCGAAATGGGCCACGCCCGCGCGTTGCTGTCGCTTGAAAACGCCGATCAGATCATCAGCGCCAATCAGGTTGTCGCGAAAGGCCTGAGCGTCAGGGAGGCTGAAAAGCTGGTCGCGCGGCGAGGGGTCACCAACAGTCGTTATTCGGTGCCGTCGAGAATCAGGAAAGACAAGTCACGTGACCTGTTGCGCATCGAGCAGACGCTGTCGGACATGTTGATGGCGGCCGTGGAGATTCGCGTCAAGAAGAAAACCCACCGCGGCGAGCATGGCGAAGTGGCGATCCAGTTCGGATCCCTGGACGAACTCAATGGCCTGCTTCAGAAACTTGGTTTGCCTCCGGATTGACGCCGAACCTCATCGCGCCCCGCACCAAAGCGGTCCGCCCTTGTCATGTCAAGCATTGCACACAAGGTTCAGCTTTTGGGCGACGTTCGAATCAACCAAATGCCTGCCGGCACGTTGTGTCATCGCAACCAGATCACAATTGCCGTCAAGGCACCGAACTGGCGGACGTTTGCCGCACTTCTCATTGAATTCGACCCCGCAAAGTCGATCAGAGTTGATACCGTTGGCCTGCTGACCTGACCAGGAAAGCTCTGATGGCGCCCGCTGGACGTCATCAGAACTTCCCTCGCACCTCGCCCCACGTCACGGGGCGTCGTGAAACTGATGTCAAGGAGCTCAGCATGGACGTGATCAGCAACTTCACTGCACGATTCGAACGCGCTCGCGAAGAGGAGCTATCGCTCGAGGACTACCTCGCCGAGTGCAAGCGCAACCCGGTGGCCTACTCGACCGCCGCGGAGCGCATGCTCAAGGCGATCGGCGAACCGCAGCAAGTCGATACGCGCGCCGATCCACGCATGTCGAGGCTGTTCGCCAACAAGCTGATCAAGGTCTACCCCGCCTTTGCCGAGTTCTACGGCATGGAAGACGCCATCGAACAGGTGGTCAGCTACTTCCGCCACGCCGCTCAAGGTCTGGAGGAGAAAAAACAGATCCTGTATCTGCTCGGCCCCGTGGGCGGCGGTAAATCGTCGATTGCCGAACGGCTGAAATCATTGATGCAGGAAGTTCCCTTCTACGCCATCAAGGGTTCACCGGTGAACGAGTCACCCCTTGGCTTGTTTGACCCCGCCGAGGACGGCCCGATCCTTGAAAAGGAATATGGCATTCCGCGCCGCTACCTGCAGCGAATCCTCTCGCCCTGGGCCGTCAAGCGTCTCGAAGAATTCGGCGGTGACATCCGCAAATTCAAAGTCGTCAGGCGCTACCCGTCAGTCCTCAAGCAGGTTGGAATCGCGAAGACAGAACCTGGTGACGAGAACAACCAGGACATCTCTTCGCTGGTCGGCAAAGTCGACATCCGAAAGCTGGAAACTTTCGCCCAGGACGACCCGGACGCCTACAGCTTTTCAGGGGGCCTGTGCTTGGCCAACCAGGGGCTGCTTGAGTTCGTCGAAATGTTCAAGGCGCCGATCAAGGTGCTGCATCCCCTGCTGAC